>JAYVTJ010000912.1:0-2067 GCA_043774415.1 Fimbriiglobus sp.
CGAGCATCTGAATCGTCGGCCAGCGCCAAGAGGCCCAAGCAAGTCGGTTCCAAGTGCGCCGGCTGATCGACGCGATAGCCCCAACCGCCGTCGGTCGACATGCATTTGCTGAGCAATTCGAGCGGGGAGTTCGCTTCGAGCATGAACTTCTCTCGGGATCGGATCGGCGACAACGCTAGAATTCTTCTACCAGCATAGAACGGGAATTCGGAACCAACACTCATGCGCGTGGCCCACTTCGACTGCTTCAGCGGCATCTCCGGCGATATGGTGCTCGGGGCCGTCCTCGATGCCGGCGTCCCGGCCGAGGCCATCCGCGCGGCCCTCGCTTCGCTCGATCTCCCCATCGAACTCGAAATCGAGAAGGTGAAGCGCTGCGGGTTCGCCGCGACGAAAGCCACCATCCATGCGAAGGATCAGGAGGACTACCGATTCCTCCCCGATGTCGAAGCGATCCTCGCAAAAGGCGCCCTCACGCCGAAGCAGCGCGCACTCGCCACGGCCATCTTCCGCAAGGTCGCGGTCGCGGAATCGGCGGCGCACGGGATGCCGCTGGAGCGCGTCCATTTCCACGAGGTCGGGGCGCTCGACAGCATCGCCGACATCGTCGGCTCGGCGGTCGGACTCGATCTCCTCGGTGTCGAGCGATTCACGAGTTCGAGCGTGCCGACGGGCAGCGGGACGATCAGGTGCGCCCACGGGATCATGCCGGTGCCGACGCCGGGGACGGTCGAACTGCTGAAGGGCGTGCCGCTGGCGAAGTCGGCGATCAAAACGGAGCTGACGACGCCGACGGGGGCCGCGATTCTGACGAGCGTCGTGAGCGAGTACACCGACACGCCGGCGATGACCATCGACCGCATCGGCACCGGTTCGGGCACGAAGGACTTCATGGAGCAGCCGAACATTCTCCGGCTCTTTCTGGGTATCGCGGCCGACAAGTTTAACGTCGTGGCGGTGCTGGAAACGAACCTCGACGACTGCACGCCGGAGGTCATCGGCTTCGCGATGGAGCGGCTCTTCGCGGCCGGGGCACTCGACGTGTTCGCGGTGCCGATTCAGATGAAGAAGAATCGCCCGGGGGTACTGCTCACGGTGATCGCGAATGAGTCGGAGGTCGCGGCGCTGGAGATGATCCTCTTCCGTGAGACGGGAAGCTTCGGCATCCGCCGGACGCGGGCCGAGCGCACGGTTCTGGAACGGGAGATCGTGTCGGTGGAAACGCCGTGGGGCGCGGTGAAGGCGAAGCGCGGCCGGCGGGTAGGGCACGAAATCGTGGCACCGGAGTACGAGGATTGTGCTCGGATCGCGCGCGAGTGCGGCGTGCCGCTGCGGGTGGTGATGGATGCGGTGCGGCAATCGTAGCGGAAGTCGCCAGACTTCCGATTGCCTTTGATCACGGGAGGCTGTCGGAACTCTGGCGAGTTCCGCTACGAAGCTCACGGACTAATTTCGTGCGGGGCGAGCAGCGTCAGCGGATAAATGGGGATGTTGCGGACCACGCCGAAGACGATCAGCACGACCGCGAGGACGGTCGGGAACCAGCGCATCAGCCGGCTCTTGCGGGGCCGCGCAGCATCCCGGGGCAGTGCGGGGGCCGGGAAAATCGTGAACCAGACTCCGCGGATCACTCCGAAGAACATGATCGGCAGCAGGATCGGGGCGAAGGCGTTGTACGCGACGGCCTGAAGGAAGTCGCCGTTGAGGACGCTGTAGACGGAACGGGTGAGACCGCAGCCGGGACAGTGGAGGCCCGTCGCCGAGTGAAGGGTGCACTTCGGATAGTAGCTGTCGTCCGTGGGCGGATGGAATGCCACGAAAAAAAGCCCGGCTGCGAGTCCCGATCCGAGAACGGTCAGGAGACCGATTCGGACCGCGAGACGCAACCGGGCTTTCGGAGTCTGCATCGGTGCTTACTTGTTGAACTGGGCGGGCTGGACGACGCCGGTGGCGCTGAGGATGCCGCCGATCACCAGGAAGATGATGCCGATGATGAGCATGAACATGGCGCCCTTCTTGCCTTCGGGCGTTTTGCAAGTCGCCATCCCGATGCCGCCGAGGACGATC
>JAYVTJ010000913.1:0-2095 GCA_043774415.1 Fimbriiglobus sp.
GGGGCGTGCAGCAGGAGCTTCACCATCTCGGCGCAGGTCGGCCAGCGGTCGTGCGGCGTCTTGCTGAGCGCCCGCGCGATGATGGAGCGATCGTGCATAGGGAGCGGAGAAACGTCCGGCGCTTCGCGGAGGTGCTGCAGCAGGAGCTGCTTCGTATTGGCCCCGTTGAAGGGGCGCTGGCCCGTGAGCAGCTCCTGATACACGATGGCCAAGCTGTACTGATCGCTGTACCGCGTGACATAGCCCTCGAACGTTTCCGGTCCGGCGTAGACGGGCGTCACGCCGCCCGTCACCGTGGCCCGCGCGCCTTCGAACGCTTTTGCCAAACCGAAGTCGGCGACTTTGACGTGGTCGAATACCAGGAAGAGGTTCTGCGGTTTGATGTCGAGGTGCTGGATCTGGTAGTGCGTGTTCATCAGGTCGAGCGCTTCGGCCGTCTCGTGCATGTAGCGCAGCAACTCGGCCCGGGGGATTCCCGACAGTCCCGCCAGCCGGCATTCGCGGAAGCGATCCCAGAGGTTGCGGTCGGCCAGCTCCATGACGATAATGAGCTGGCCTTCGATGATGTCGAAGCGTTCGAGTGAGAGGATGTACGGGTGGCGGATCGTCTTGACGCGGTGGAGGGCTTTGAGTTCCTGCTCGGCGGCGCGGCTCTCGTCTTCCGTGGCGTCGAGGTCGCCGAAGACGAACTTCATCGCTTTCAGGAACCCGCCCGGCGCTTCGACTTTCCAGACTTCGCCGAAGCCGCCGCGGCCGAGCCGTTCGATGAGGCGGTAGCCGCTGAGCGGATCCGGGAGTTTGCCCATCGCGGCGGGGTTGATGGCCATGCGGACGGCTTCCAAAACGGTTTGCCCGGCGCCGGCATCGGGAGATCGCAAAGTGGCGCCTGCGTATCTCTTAGTTCACATCTCACGTTTGGCAAAAGCGCGATGTTCACCCCGACCCTGAATTCCGTCAACTTCCCGAGGGCGTGCGGCCGATTGCGGGCCGAGCGACAATTTGAAGTAGGGTGGGAATTTCGATTTCAGTTTCAGTCGTTCTGCATACCCCCCTCCGCGAAGGCAGTGAAACGACTGAAAGCAGCGAAACCAAGAATTCATGCGTGACCTCAATCCTCCGGACTCTTACTGTGCCCTTTCCATCAAGCAGCCGTGGGCCGCGCTCGTCGCCGCCGGCCGCAAGACGGTGGAAGTGCGGACGTGGCCGGTGTCCCGGCGCGGCACCGTGCTCATCCACGCCGCCAAGGTGCCCGATCTCCGACCGGAGGGCTGGGCCGCCCTCCACACGCCGGCTTTGAGGACGCTCGCCGAGTTGCGGGGCGGAATCATCGGAGTCGCCGAACTCGCCGATTGCCTCCGCTACGATTCCCCCGAGGACTTCGCCGCCGATGGCGCACGGCACTTCAACGCCCCCGAATGGTTCCGCCCGCCCAAGATGTACGGCTTCGCATTCGAGGGTGCGCGCATCGTGCCGTTCGTCCCGTGGACGGGCAATACTTTCTTCTTCGCCGTGGCGGGGTACACTCTCCCGGAGCCGATCGAACTCGAGCCACCCGCTTCGGCGGTAGTCTGGGTCGATCCGCCCGAAGGCTCCCGAAAAGGAATTCCCGCACCATGACGACCCCCTCCCGCCTGCTCATCAGCGTCCGCTCCGCCGACGAGGCCGCCGTCGCGCTCGCCGCCGGCGCCGACCTCATCGACGTGAAAGAACCGTCCAACGGCCCCCTCGGCATCGCCCATCACGAAGTGCTCGCGGCCGTGCTCGCCACCGTGAAGGGCGCCGTGCCCGTGAGCGCCGCGCTCGGCGAGTGGTCGCCCAACGCCCTCACCGATGCGCACTGGCATCTCCAACTCCCCGTGCAGTTCATCAAGTGGGGATTGGCCGGCTACGGCAACAAGCCGGGATGGGGCGAAGACCTGCTCGACATGCGCCGGCAGATCCGCACGGGCACCGAAGTGGTGCTCGTGGCCTACGCCGATTGGGAAAAGGCGAAGTCGCCGCCGCCGGGGGAAGTGGTGAAGTTCGCGAAGCGCTTCCGCTACAAAGCGGTGCTGATCGACACCTTTCTGAAGGACGGTTCGACGCTGCTCGACAC
>JAYVTJ010000914.1:0-2108 GCA_043774415.1 Fimbriiglobus sp.
CCGGGCGCGGAGCACGGACCGCCGTGGTGGGACGTGAGCTATCTCCCGCTGCGGGGCAGCGGCGACAAGATTCTCGGCGTCGTCGGCACACTCGAAATCGCGGGTGAGTCGCCTCCACGCGGTGCCGCGAAGCTCCCGGCGATCTTTGAAACGCTCCGGCATCAGCGACGCACCGAGTACGCCTTCGACCTCATCGGGGATACCTCGCCCACGCTCCAGCGCTTGCGGACGCAACTGCGCTGGGCGGCGGACAACCGCGCGGCGACGTGGCTGATCGGCGAACCGGGAACCGGGAAAGAATCGCTGGCCCGCGCGGTCCACGCCGCGGGTCGGGAGCGGGAGCGGCGCTGCGTCGCGCTCGAATGCGCGAGAATTCAGCCGTACTTGCTCGAAGGGCTACTCTTCGGCAAAGGCGGATTGGCGACGGGGCGCAGTGTCGGGACACTGCATCTGAAGCATCCGGAGAAGCTGCCGCGCGATCTGCAAACCCGCATCGCGGAGTGGTGCGAATCGACCGGGGGGCCGCACCTCATTTCAGGGAGTCCGGCCCCGGTCGCCGGTCCCGTTGCGGCGGGGCTGCTCATCCCGCGATTCCAAACGGAGCTGGCGACACTCGAAGTCCGAGTCCCCCCCCTTCGGGAGCGCTTGGGCGAATTGACCCGGTTCCTCGCGCGGCTGGCGCCTGCGCGCTCGGCCCCGCACGAAGATGTTCTCCGAGTGCTCCGGAGCCATTCGTGGCCGGGGAACTTCCACGAATTGGCGACCGTCTGGCACGATGCCCGCGCCCGCGCCGGCGATGCACCGATGATGCCCGAACACCTGCAGCGTTCCGTCCGCGAACATTTTCTGATCGCATCGAATACGTCAGCCCCGCGCAAGTCGCCGGGACTCGATGCGGTGCTGGAAGCGGTCGAACGGCGGATGATCGCTCGGGCGCTGGCGAACTCCGGCGGGGCGGGCGATGCGGCGGCGAAACTGGGCATCGTCCGCGCGCGGCTGGCGCGGCGGATCGAAGCGCTCCGGATCGCGCGGCCACCGGAGGCCCCATCGTGAAAGCTCCGCAAGTCGTACTCTTCGCGGCCGAGGCTTGGCTCGCCAATCAACTCCGCGAAGTCGCAGCCGATCACCGCTGGCTCTGCCGCGAGTCGCGTCAGATCGTCGCGTTCGTCGAGCAGTTCGAGGAGCGTCGGCCCAGCATCGCAATTGTCTGTTTCGACCCGCATGCGGTCCGGCCCGATATCGCGGAGACCATCGCGCTGCTCGCAGCGGACCATCCCGAGGTCGCGATCATCGCGGTGAGCGACGCGAAGATCACCGAGGATCACTTAGCCGATTGGACGGCCGCGCTGCTCGACCTCGGCTGCCGCTGGGTGCTCTTCCCGCCGCTGACGCGGGCCGTGCTCGAAGACCTGCTGACCGGGGCGATGGCCGCCCGGATCGACCGGATGAAGTGGCCGACCGCCGAGAAGGCGATCGACCTCGCGGCGGGCGGTTACGAGGAGATGCCGTGAACGATCCCGAGTTACCGGAACTCGATGCGAGCCGCTGCGACGGCTGCGGCGAGTGCGCCGCGATCTGCCCGACGGCGTGCTTGGAAATGCTCGGGCCGATCGTCTGGATGCCCCGGCCCGCCGACTGCGTGTCGTGCGGGGCCTGCGTGCTGGTCTGCACCCCGGAGGCGTTGGCGCTCCCTCACTTCGCGTAGAGTTCCTTCGCTGCATCGACGATGGTCCCGAACTCCTTCAACTCGCGGATGCCGTCGAGGTCGGTGTCCTTCGCGATGTTGCCGAAGTCGGCGTAGCCATCGCGGAGGGCCTTCCGTAGGTGGTCGAGCGCGGCGCGGGCGTCATCGGGGTTCGCCTTGGCCGAGAGAGCGTACGTGCAGGCCACTTGGAAGCGGACGAGCGAGTCGTCCGACTGCTTCAGCGCCGCCTCGGCGGATCTCAGGGCTTCGTCCCGCTTGCCGAGGCGGGCGTGGATGACGGCTCGCCCGGCGAGGGCCGGGGCGAAGCCGGGGTTCACCTCCACGGCCCTGTCGAGCATGTCGAGCGAGCGATCGGGCTGATCGAGGCGCTCGGCCAAAACGTGGGCCTGGTTCTGCCACGCGG
>JAYVTJ010000915.1:0-2562 GCA_043774415.1 Fimbriiglobus sp.
CACTCCCTTTCGATCTTGGCCCGCTCCCTCCCCCGTCGTCACCCATCGGGCAGCCGCCGAAGACTCCCGCCGCCGGGTCCAGCCGATTTCTGGCTAATCGCGGAGGCGACACGGGCTCGATTCCGTATTCCAAGCTACGGTTTAGCTTCCGGGAGACAGCCGTTGAATACCCCCGCGCGATCGCTCGCAGGTTTTGCGCTGCTCGGGCAGCGGGGTCGTTGGATGCACGGTTCTCTGCACGACGGACTCTCCGCAGACGCGGCGACCGAAGTCGCCATCTGGCTGTATCGCCCGCCCGCAGATCGTCCCGAACTCGGCGGAGAGTTTCTCCGCACCGCCCGATTGCTGGCGTCCGTGAAGCACCCGCTCCTCCCGGCCATCTCCGACTCCGGATTTCAAGATGGCGACTACTTCGCAGTGACCGAAGCCATCCGCGGCGCGCCTCTGACCGGTTCCAAGTCGGATGTCCGAGCGGATGATCGCACGCTCGTGCGCTGGGCGCGGGATCTCGCACTCGCGCTCCATGCCATCCATTCGCAGGATCTACTCGTCCGCGATTTGAAACCGGCGAATCTCCGCCTCGACCCCTCGGGCCGACTCCGCTGGATCGGCGCCGGCCTGACTCAATTCCTCAATGAGCCCGCCCCGGAGTACGTTTCGCCCGAAGAACTGCGCGGCGAATCGGCCGAAGTCGGCCCCGGTTCCGATGTCTACTCGCTCGGCGTGACGCTGTACGAGCTGCTCGTGGGAACTCCGCCGTTCGCCGGGGAATCCGACCGGGTCATCTCGCAGGTGCGGAATCGGAATCGGGAAGCGGAGCCAGTGCGGGAGGCCGTCCGCGGCGTCTGTCCCGCTCTGGAAGCGATCGTCGGCAAAGCCCTGAAGAAGGATCGCGATCTGCGGTATCCCGATGCCGCGAGTTTCGCTGTGGATTTGCAGCGCTTACTCAACGGCGATCCGGTTCCGCTGCCGATGCGGATCGCGGACGCACCGAGTTTCGATTGTCCCGCGTGCCGGCGGCCGATCGCGAGCGCGAAGCGGAACTGCCTCTATTGCAGCGCCGATACGACCGGCTTGAAGCCCGAAGAGGGGACGGCCCGGCCGGCCCCGCCCGTCTGGCTGAGCGACGAGGGCCGCACGGTGCCGCTGCCGGCAGTCCGGGCCGGCTTGGCCTGCCACATCGCCCGGCTGGTGATGTATCTCCTCGCCGTGCTCGTGGGCATCGTCGGGTTCTTTGCCTCCGTGGTGCTCGATCCGAAAATCACCGTGGTGAACGGCCCCCCGCCGATTCTGGCGCTGACGCTCCTCGTTCTGGGCGTGCTGATCGCGGTGCCGCCGTTCGTCGGTCTGATCGGGACTTCGCTTTGCCTCGCGACACCCTCCGAAGCCCGCGGGCGGACTCCTTTGATCGTCTCGCTCGCGCTCGACAGTATCGCCCTCGGGTTGACCGCGGCCCCATTCGCGGTGGACGAACTCTTCGAAGGCCAATCCGTGGCTGCGCGCAGTGCGGTCATCGCAGCGGCCGGGTTGCTGCAGATCGGCCTCGGCGCGCTGTCTTGGGCGTTTCTGCTGGGATACTGCGGACGATTGGCCGCTTACCTCGGACGCCGCGCGGCGCAATTCGATGCGCAGCTTTTCATCAAACGCGGAGTCCTGCTCGGGGGTGGCTTCGTACTTCTGCCGATCGCCGTGGGGTTTCTGGGCGCCGGCATCGGGATCGCACTCGGTGTCGCGACGGGCGATGCACCGGCCGGCGCCCGCACGGGGGCGAATTTCGGCGTCGCGATCGGTGCCTTGGGAGCGTTCTATTGCCTCGTCCAGATTCTCCGGCTCTCGTTCGAGGTCATCGCCCTTTTCGGAGTGTTGCGGAGCGGCACCGCAGCGGTGGGCACCGACGACGATCGTTCACCGAAATCGGCGAAACTCGTCACGCACCGGAAGTGAAGCCGAGCAGAATGAGTCGGTGCCGCGTGTACGTCTCAGCGGCGCGGAAACCGACCTCGTGCGTCTCCCCTTCCAGCGCGACCGCGATCTTCGCAGTGCCCGCACCGCCGACGGCGATGAACGGCCCGTTGCCGGCCGCGAGTTTGAGGGCTTTATCCATCCCCTTTTCCGTGACATCCAAGAACTTCGCTTCGTTCACGATGAAGTTCAGCAGCGCGTCGAGATCTTTCGCGGCGAGTTTCGCCTCCGTCTTCGTCCCTTTGTGGAGGTCGGTGACGGTGACGCTGCCGTCGGCGAGGATCTTGAGATACGGCGCTACCCCCTTGCGGATGAAGCCGCCGGCGCCGGGGTCGTAGCTGATGACGACGGTCTTCGCGTCTTTCGGCAGCACGATCTTCGTGTCGTCGGCCGGGGCCGGTGCCGCGATCAGAGCGAGGGCGAGCATCGGGAACAGGAGTCGTCGCATGGTTCGGTCGCTCGCGGTGGAGTTGGGAAAGCCGGGGCCGACACCCTCAACGACGGTCGAGAGCGGGGAATCGATTGCGCCCAGGCACCAAGTGCAACTTTCATTCTCGGAGTTCGGGAACTGTGCCGTGCCCCGTAGGGCGTGGTCGAGTC
>JAYVTJ010000916.1:0-3650 GCA_043774415.1 Fimbriiglobus sp.
GAACAAGGGTTACATCGGCATCACGTTCGGCAAGGGCAAGAACGAGGTTTCGATCACGGAAGTCGTCCCGAAAGCGGCGGCCGCCCGGGCGGGCTTGAAAGTGGGCGACATCCTCGTGGAAGTGGCCGGGGAGAAGGTGAAGGGGAGCGACCACCTCCCCGAGATCCTCGACCAGTACAAGCCGGGGGATAAAATCGCGATCAAGGTCAAGCGTGCGGTGAAGAATTCCGATGAGGCGGAGACGCTCAGCTTCACCGTGACGCTCAGCCCCCGCGCCGCGATGAGCCGCGACGACGAAATGAATCTGGGCGGCGGCGGACTCAGCAGCCGGCGGACCGGATTCCCGCAGGTGATCCAGCACGACACGATCCTGCTGCCGAAGGATTGCGGTGGGCCGCTCGTCGATCTCGAAGGCCGCGTCGTGGGGATCAACATCGCCCGCGCCGGCCGCGTCGAGAGCTGGGCTCTGCCGGCCGATGTCATCACTCCCGTGCTCAAGGATTTGCAGGACGGCAAATTTCCGGCTCCGAAGCTTCCGAAGACCGCTTCGAAGCCGATGGAAAAGTGATTCGCAAATGGGACAACTGCGACCGGTGGGCTTATCGCCCGCCGGCCCCAGCTTGAAGGAACCACCAGTCTTCGATCCCGCCCCTCCGCACTTTCGAGAAGCGATGTCTCCGATCATCCGCTCGCGCTGCGCGGCCGTAGCGCTCGCATTCATCCTCCTGGCCACTCCGTTCTGGCTCCGCGATCCCTCCGCCGCGACTTCGGCCGAACCCGGACCCGCGCCCGCCGACAAGATCGATGCGGACTTCGGTGCGAAGGTGCTCCCGTTCGTCCAGACCCACTGCCTCGCCTGCCACGGGGCGAAGAAGCAATCGGCGGCGCTCGACCTCAGCCGCGATACGACCGTCGCAGCCATCGTGAAGAACATGGGGCACTGGGAACTGGCGCTCGAGCGCATCGAGTCGAAGGAGATGCCGCCGGAAGACGCCGCGAAGCAGCCGAAAGACGAGGAGCGCAAGGCCGTCGTCGCGTGGCTGAAGGCGCTTCGGGTACGCGAGGCCGCGCGGCACGCCGGCGATCCCGGGCCGGTGCTCGCGCGCCGGCTCAGCAATGCCGAGTTCGACAACACCGTCCGCGACCTCACGGGGGCCGACATCCGGCCGACGCGCGAGTTCCCCGTCGATCCCGCGAACCTCTCGGGCTTCGACAACTCCGGCGAGTCGCTGACGATGTCGCCCGCGCTGCTGAAGAAGTACCTCGCGGCCGCGCGGAACATCGCCGAACACGTTGTCTTGAAACCGGAGGGCTTCGTTTTCGCTCCGCACCAGGTTGTCACCGACACCGATCGCGACAAGTACTGCGTCGGACGCATCCTCGCCTTTTACAAGTCGCACTCGGTCGATCTCGCCGACTACTTTCAAGCGCTCTGGATTTACCGGCAACGCGCGAAGCTCGGCAAACCCGATGCGACGCTCGAATCACTGGCGAAGGACGCCAAGCTGAGCGCATCGTACCTCGCGAAGATTTCGGAGACACTCGCATCGGAAGGAGCCGATACCGGCCCACTGGCCGCCGTCCGCAAGGATTGGAACGCACTCCCCGAGCCGACCAAACCGACGGACACTGCCCGCTCCGGTTCCGAAAAGCTGCGCGACCTCACGGTGAAGCTCCGCAAAGCGCTGAAGGCGACACCGCCGAAGGTCGGCGTCAATGGCGTGTCGGACGGCAGTCAGGCCTTCATCCTCCAGCGCAATCGCTACATGGCGAGCCATCACCTCAGCTACACCGGCCCGGCGGTCGCCGATGGCAAGTTGAAGGCCGACCTCGAACGCTTCTGCTCGGTCTTCCCCGATGCTTTCTTCGTTTCGGATCGCAGCTCCGGCAACGGCCTCAGCGATAACGGCAAGGGCCGTCCGCTCACGGCCGGGTTCCACCTGATGCAGGGCTACTTCCGCGACGACGCTCCGCTCTGCGAATTGGCGCTGACCGGCGCCGAGAAGCGCGAACTCGACGCGCTCTGGTTCGAACTCGACTTCGTCACACTGGTGCCGATGCGCCAGTACGCCGACTTCATTTTCTTCGAGCGCGCCGAGCCGCCGCAGTTCATCCGCGATGCCGGGTTCGACTTCGCCCGCTCCGAAGACAAGGACGCGATCTCCGAAGCGAAGATGGCCCGATTGCAAGAGGCGTACGCGGCGAAAGCCAAGAAGAACAAGGCGAGCGACGATGCGCTGAAGGTCATCGAGAGCTACTTCAATTTGATGTCGGCCGACATCCGCCGCGTGGAGAAGGCCCGTCTCGCGGCCGAGGCGAGCCATCTGGACGCGCTGCTGAAATTCGCCGAGCGAGCATACCGCCGGCCGCTGACATCGCACGAGCGGGATGACTTGCTCGCCTTCTACAAGTTGCTCCGCAAGAAGGATGAACTGAGCCATGAGGATGCGATCCGCGATTCGATCGCTTCGGTACTGCTGTCGCCGCACGTCCTTTATCGCTCCGACCTCGCTTCACCCGGAACCGCGGCGCGGCCGCTGACGGACTACGAAATCGCGAGTCGGCTGAGCTATTTCATCTGGTCGAGCCTACCCGACGCGGAACTGCTCGCCCGCGCCGCGGCCGGCGACCTGCACAAACCCGAGGTGATCGCGGCCCAAGCCCGCAGGATGCTGCTAGATCCGAAGGTGCGCGGATTGGCCACGGAGTTCGCCGGGAACTGGCTCGACTTCCGCCGCTTCGAAGAGCACAACGCCGTGGATAGGGTGAAATTTCCGAGCTTCACGCCGGAGCTTCGCCAAGCGATGTTCGAGGAGCCGGTGCGCTATTTCCAAGATGTGGTGATGCGGAACCGCTCCGTGCATGATCTACTCAACGGCACCGACACCTTCGTGAACAAGTCGCTGGCGAAGCACTACGGGATGCCCGAGCCGCCGAAGGACGAATGGATCCGCGTCGAGAACGCGGCGAAGTACGACCGCGGTGGACTTCTGCCGATGGCGGTCTTTCAAACGAAGAACGCACCGGGCTTGCGCACCAGCCCCGTGAAGCGCGGCTACTGGGTCGTCCGCAGTCTGCTGGGGGAACGCATTCCGCCGCCGCCTCCGAATGTGGCCGAGCTGCCGAAGGACGAAGCCCAACTCGGCGAGCGCACGCTGCCCCAACTTCTCGCCGCGCACCGGGCCGACAAGAACTGCGCCGGTTGCCACAACAAGATCGACTCCTTCGGGCTCGCGTTCGAGGGCTTCGGCCCCGTCGGCGAGAAGCGACTGAAGGATCTCGGCGGCAAGCCGGTGCAGAACATCGCGGCCTTCCCCGATGGCAAGGATCGCACCGGCATCGACGGCCTGCGCGAATATCTGAAGGAGAAGCGGCAGGACGACTATGTGGACAACCTTTGCAAGAAGCTGCTCAATTACGCGCTGGGTCGGAGCCTGCAACTCTCGGACACGAAGCAACTCGAAGCGATGAAGGCCAAGCTGAAATCGGAGAATCACGCCTTCGGGAGTTTGGTCGAGAGCATCGTGGTGAGTCCGCAGTTTCTCAATAAGCGCGGCAGTGAGAAGGCGGTCGAGTGATGCGTATCGGAACGTGGAACGTCGAATACGGCATCGGGGTCCGAAACCCGGATCGGCTCGCGATCCTCCGGG
>JAYVTJ010000917.1:0-5559 GCA_043774415.1 Fimbriiglobus sp.
TGACGGGCAACGTCACGCAGAGCGTGACCTCCAAGAGAAACCAATGCGTTTCGGCATCCTCTGCGGCGGCACCGGCTGGCACGTCCAAGATCTGCTGCGGGCCGCGCGCGAGTCGGACCGCGCCGCCGAGATCCTCGACTTCCGAAAGTTCACAGCCGAAGTCCCCGCAAAAGCGATCCCCTGCGAAACTCTGCTCGTGCGTACGATGCCGGCGGGGTCGCTCGAACAGATCATCTTCCGGATGGACTGCCTCCACGCCGCCGTCGCATCGGGGACTTGCGTACTGAATCCGCCGCGGGCGCTGGAAACGTGCGTCGATAAATTCCTCGCGACCGCCCGGCTGAGTGAAGCCGGACTGCCCGTGCCGCGAACGGTCTGCACGCAGACGGCCACCGCTGCGATGAGCGCCTTCGCCGATCTCGGTGGCGATGTCGTCGTCAAACCGATCTTCGGCTCCGAAGGCCGCGGCATGGTGCGCCTCACCGATCCGGAAGTCGCTTGGCGGACGTTCCACGCAATCGAGCAGACCGGCGGCGTGCTCTACCTACAGGAGTTCATCCGCCATCCCGGATGGGATCTCCGGGTGTTCGTCCTCGATGAGCGCGTCCTCGCCGCGATGAAGCGCTTCGGCCACGGCGACTGGCGCACCAACGTCGCACAGGGCGGCACGACGGAACCGTGCGAACTCGCCCCGGCGCAGCGGGAACTCGCACTCGCAGCGGCGCGGGCGACGGGGGCGATCATCGCCGGTGTCGATCTGATGTGCGATGAAACGGGCCGCTGGGTCGTCATCGAAGTGAACGCCGTGCCGGGATGGAAGGCGCTCGCCGCGACCTGCGGGATCGATGTGGCGAGCGCGGTCATCCGCTTCGCGGTCGGGGGAGCATCGTGAAAGCGGAAGACGCCGAGTTCGCCCGCCTCGCCTGCATCTGGGAAGTGACGGCCCGCAAGCTCGGGAACGTCCATCCGCATGCGCGGTTCGGCGATCTCGATCACACCGATTTCCTCCGCTCGGCAGAAGCGCTGGCGGAGACTCTGGCCGACTCGAAAACGGTCGGCGTCGGCGAGATGATTCTGCGCGCCGTGCGGAAGCGCATCACCGTCACGCCTTCGAACACGAACCTCGGCATCATCCTTTTGCTCGTGCCTCTCGCAAAGAGCCGCGATCACGCCGGACTGGAAAAGCTGCTGACGAAGCTCTCCGTGAAGGATGCCCGCGCGGCCTTCGAAGCGATCCGCATCGCCTCGGCCGGCGGTCTGGGGGATGTCCCCGAGCAGTCGGTCGCGGCGGAACCGACGGTAACGCTGCTCGACGCGATGCGACTCGCGTCGGATCGGGACTCGATCGCGAAGCAGTACGCCACCGGCTTCGCCGATATCTTCGACTTCGGCGTACCGCATTTGCTGAAGGGCTACGAGAAGTACGGATCGGTGGAAGCCGCGATCATCGACTGCCAACTGCACTGGCTCGCCGAGTTTCCCGATTCGCTCATCGTGCGAAAGTGCGGGGGCATGATCGCTCTGGAAATCCGGATGCGGGCTGCGGCTGTGCTCGACCGGGGCGGCTTGGCGACCCCCGATGGCTGTGCGACCGCGATCCTGTTCGACGGATACCTGCGGAGCCGCGGCAACCGCCTCAACCCCGGCACGACGGCCGACCTCGTGACGGCGTGCCTGTTCATCGCCCTGCGGGAGCGTAAATTGAAGCCGGGCGATACTTTCCCCTGGTCCGTCTCCGACTGGTTGTGATCCATGCCCGCCGAGCGCTTCTCCATCCGCGTGAGCAAGGACTACTTCCTCTTCTGCTGCGCCCACTTCATCACCTACGACGGCGACGACTGCGAGCGCCTCCACGGCCACAATTACCGCGTCGCGGTCGAGGTCGAAGGGCCGCTCGACGGCAACCACTACGTCTTCGACTTCATCGCTCTCAAGCGGCGGACGCAGTCGATCGTGGACGAACTCGACCACCACATGCTCGTCGCCACGCGGAATCCGCTCCTCCCGATCACGGAGAGCGGGAGCAACATCGTCGTGACATTCGGCGCGAAAATGTGGAGCTTCCCGAAGGAGGACTGCGTGCTGCTGCCCATCGAGAACACCACGGCCGAGCTGATCGCGAAGTGGTTCGCCGGCCGGCTGACGGCGGAACTCCAGAGGCAGCACGGTTTCACCCCGGGCCGGTTGCGCATCGAAGTCGAAGAAGCCACCGGCCAAGCCGCGGCGTACGAAGTCACCGGATCGTGAAGTAGAAGGTGGCGAACGATACGAGGAGGCCGAGGGCGATCAGCGGCAATCCGTATCGCCCCCGGCTCTTGAGCGACCACCAGAGGTAGACGCCCGTCGCGGACATCACGATCGTCAGCATGCAGACGGCGTCGATCACCAAACTCCAGCCCCGGCTCCAGACGATCCCTTCCGACTTCCCCTTGTGCAGATCGGTGATCAAGCCCGCGAACCCCTCCGAGGTGGTGGTGATTTTCGCGCCGCCGTCCTTGCGCTGGATCACCGCTTCGACCCGGTGCCCCGGCCCGAGGAAGATCACCGTGACCTCCTTCGCCTCCTTCTCGTTGAAGTCGAGTAGCGAGCCGGTGGCGCGGTACTTGTCCCGGAGCAACTCCACGATCGGGAGCTTGTCGGGCACCGCGAGTTGCTCGTCCCCTTCCGGCTGCGGCACGTCATCCGGGTTGTCGAGGTGGGCGCGGAGCGCTGGCTTCGCGAGCCAATCCTGCGGCACGCTGCCTTCGACCGGCACCGGCGGCGGGGCGTTCGAATCTTTGACGAGGAACCACGTTTCGTGGTTCAGCATGTAGCCGGTGACCGCGAAGAAGAGCAGGAGGAAAAGCCCGAACAGCGTCGTATAGACGTGGATCGTCCGGGCCGTTTTGAGCAGCCAGCGGTGGAGCGGCGCCATGCGTCACTTCTTTTTCTTCGGGGCGTAGGCGATCTCCGTGGCCGCCGTTTCGTCGTTCTTTTCGAGCGTCGCTTTCGCGTCCTCTTTGCCGCATTCGATCTTGCCGCTCTGCGTCACGTGTTTGCCGTGCTCGCGGTGGACTTCGACTTTCACCGTGAAGGTCCCCTGCCCGACCGCCTTGCCCGCATCGTCTTTGCCGTCCCAGATCACTTCGTACTTGCCGGGGCTGCGCGTGGCCCGCGTCACAGTGTTCACGAGGGCCGCGTCGCCTTTGGCGAACTTCCACCAGGTGTTCAGATCCTTCAGATACTTCGACGAGTTGCCCCAGACGCTGAGCGTCCGCACGGCTTTGCCGTCCTTGTCTTCGATCCAGATCGCGACGTACGGCCGGCGGTAGCGCTTGCCGTCGGCCACAGTCGGCAGCTCGATGGCGACCGTAACTTGCTTGCCGTCGGGCCAGGCTTCGGCGGCCGGTTTGTCCGCGATCTGCACCGGCTTCGGCAACCGGAATTCGAGTTTCGCAAAGCCGGCGCTGCGGTGCTGCCGACCCTTTTGATCGACGATGATGCACTCCGCGCCCGCTGTCGCGGCGATCAGTTTCAATCCCTCCTCGGGTGTCAGCACGCAGAGCGTCGTGGCGAGCGCGTTGGCCGTGGTGTTGTCGGCCGCGATCACCGTCGTTCCCGCGATGTGCCCCGTCGGTTCCCCCGTGCGCGGATCGAGGATGTGGGAATACTTCTCGCCTTCGATGGTGTAGAAGCGCTGGTAGCCGCCGCTCGTGGCGATGGCTTGCCCCTTCACGCGCACGGCCGCGAGGAGTTCGGCGTTGTCGGCGGGATTGTGCGGATCTTGGATGCCGACGTTCCATGTCGAATGCCCGTCACCGTCGGTGCCCCAGATGTGGATGTCGCCGCCGAGGTTGATGAGCAGCCCCTTCATGGCCGGGCACTTCGCCCGTGCCGCCGCGGCCGACTTCTCGAGGATGTACCCCTTCGCGATCGCATTCAGGTCGATGTTCGCCTTCGGCCGCTTCGTCACGCTGCCCGCCTTCGCATCGATGCTCCAGCCCGGCTCGGCCAATTCCTTGGCGATGGCTTCGAGTGCGCTCGCACCGGGTCGCACGCCGGCCTTCTCGGCATCGCGCCACGCCTTCACGAGGAGTCCGACCCGACCGGAGAACGCGCCGCCGGTGCGCTCGTGCCAGACTTCGTAGAGCTTCAGCACTCCGATGAGTTCGGCCGATGCGGACACGGCGCCGGGTGCTGCGTTGAGCTTGCCGAGTTCGCTCTGCGAATCGTAGGTGCTGAAGATTGTCCGGAGCCGTTCGATCTCGGCGAGGATCGCCTCTTCCGCCGCGAGCGCGGTTGCTTCATCGGCCGCAACGATTTTCAGATCGAGCGATGTCCCGATGACATGATCGTGGGCGAAGGTGTACTCCGCGAGCTTCGGCGCCGCGGCGGATGCGGGGGTGCCGACGACGAAGAAGAGCAGAGCCAAGCCGACGAGTCGTTTCGCAACCGCAGCGGAAGTCGCCAGACTTCCGCTTGCCTGGGATGGCGGAAAGTTGTCGGAACTCTGGCGAGTTCCGCTGCGAGCGCCTTGCGCATTCGAAAGCATCGCGAACCTCCGGAATCGTCGGGGGAAATCTAACGGGGTACCGATGAGCGATTTATGAGTGCCTCACGCGTTCACCCGCGGCGGGCACAACTTGTCCGCGAGCTGCTCGAGGATCAGGGCCATCTGCACGCGGCGGTCGATCAGCCGGTCGGCTTCGACGCAGGCGTCGAGCATCGGCAGAATCCCGTCCGCACCGGCGTTCTGCGCCAGCACACCGAGCATGCCGCGCTCTTCGGCATCGAGGTCGTCGGCTTCGCTCCCGAGGGCGAGCCGCAGGGCCGATTGCAACTGCGCGGAGAGCACGCGCAGCACGGCCGAGGTGCGCCCGCGCTGGGCTGCCCCTTCCTTCCCGGCCTCTTCTGTGAAGCGCAGCCACTTGGCCGCGAGGTCGGGGGAATCGGGTCGGTTCTGGATCATCGCTTTGAGCAGCACCGCGCGGAAATCGCCGAGGTCGGCATCCGCGAGGCTGAGCGCGACGCCGACGCTGCCACCGCTGATGCGGGCGAGCCGGGCGATCTTCGCGCCGTCGCCGAGGTCGTGCAGACTGAGAATCCGCTCGAGATCGGGGACGCTCAGCGGGTGGAAACGGAGAATCTGCACGCGCGAAAGGATGGTCGGGAGCTGCTGCTCGGTCGAGGTGGCGAGCAGAATCAGCACGGAACCGGGCGGCGGTTCTTCGAGTGTTTTCAGGAAGCAGTTCGCCGATTCGTCGTTGAAGCTGTCGGCATCTTCGAGGATCGCCACCTTCCGGGTGCCGCGCGAGGGCTTCAATCCGAGGTTCATGCAGAACTCGCGGACGACGGCGATCGGCAGTTCGAGCTTGTCGTCGGGTCGTCCCGCGGTGATGACGTCCGGGTGCGTTCGGGCTTCGACGTGATGGCAACTCGGGCAGTGGCCGCAGGCGGTGAGCGCGGCGGGGGGATGCTCGCAGAGGATCGCTTTGGTCAACTCGCGCGCGAAGAGGTGCTTGCCGATTCCGGCCGGCCCGACGAAGAGATAGGCGTGCGCCAGCCGGCCGGACACGAAGG
>JAYVTJ010000918.1:0-4611 GCA_043774415.1 Fimbriiglobus sp.
GAAGCGGAGAGGGGGAACCGGAATTCTTTCCTCCTCCCCCTCTCCGGTTCGGAGAGGGGGCAGGGGGGTGAGGTCTCCGGGTTCCGCACGGAGGCGGCACCATGATGGAACCGATCCAGACGCCGCCCGTCCCCCACAAGCGCCGGCGATTCCTGCGCGGCGCGGTCGTCCTACTCCTGCTCCTCTTCGGGCTGTTCTGGGCCGCGCCGGCCATCATCGCGCGGACGAGTCTGCGCCATCGCATCATCGATTCCGCGCTGGTCGATCTCGACGGCAAGGTGCGCTGCGAAAGCGCCTCCATGAGCTGGTTCGCGCCCGTCGAACTGCGGAGCGTCACGTTCACCGAACCCTCCGGCCGCGTTGCGGTCACGGCCCCGAAGCTCACGACTTCCAAGACCCTCTGGCAACTCGCGACCCAGCGCGGCGACCTCGGCACCTTTCACATCCACGAACCGGAACTCATCGTCTCCGTCGAGAACGGCACCACGAACATCGAAGCGTGGATCGCGAATTACACGAAAGACGACGGCGCGCCGCCGAAGCCCGAACGCCTCGCCGTGGTCATCGAAGCCACAAAC
Organism: Fimbriiglobus sp.; assembly: GCA_043774415.1. Lineage (GTDB taxonomy): Bacteria > Planctomycetota > Planctomycetia > Gemmatales > Gemmataceae > JALHQU01. The sequence goes on from JAYVTJ010000918.1 coordinate 579, forward strand.
GGCAAAGCCACGTTCAAGGGCGCGCCGGATACCCACCTGCAAAATGTGAACTTCGCCTTCCGCAGTCCGAAGTCGCGCGCCGAGCCGATGGAGATCCGCATCACGGGGGAGACCGCGACCGGCGGCAAGCTCGACGCGCTCGTGCAGCTCGGCGCCGGCGCGAAGCTCACCGCGGCGGCCTTCCCGCTCGGAACGCTCGCCCCGGTGCTGCCGAGGTTGGCGCCCGGCATCGCCGTCGAGGGGCTGCTCACGGCCGACCTGAGCGCGGCGTGGGCGACCCCCGCTGACAAGCCGATGACACTCGACGCCTCCGGATCGGCGAACATCACCGACTTCGCCCTGCGCGCGCCGCAGTTGGAGGGGGAGACCCTCGCCTTCAAAACGATCGCACTTCTGCCGAGCGAAGTCCGGACGCTCGAATCCGGTGCGATCGAAGTCAAGTCGCTGAAGCTGCTCTGCGATGTCGGCGACGCCTCGATCGCGGGTCTGTTCGACCCGAGCTTCGACCTCGCCAAGCTCCTGAATCAGCCGGGCGTGACCGCGAGTGCCCACCTCGATGTGGCGAAGCTCGCGGCGCTGATGCCGAAGCTCCTCCGCATCCGGAGCGATACGGTCATCCGCGGCGGCGCGGTCGATGTCACCCTGAAAAGCGAGGCGAACGCGGCCGGCACCCTTTGGATCGGCGACGTGCGAACGCACGACATCGAAGCGCAGCGCGGGCAGCAGGTGCTGACGTGGAAGTCGCCGCTGCAGGGGAGCTTCCGCGGTCGCCTCCGCGAAGATGGCCTGCCCGACTTCGAGGACGTGAAGCTGCTCTCCGAGTTCGTCAGCATCGCCGCGCGCGGGCAGCCCGAAGCGTTCACCGCGGCCGCGCGGCTCGACCTCGCGAAACTCGCGGCGCAGCTCGAGCAGTTCGTCGATCTCGGCGGATTAAAGATGGCCGGCGAAGGGATCGTCCGCGTGAACGCCAAGCCGGTGCCCGGCGCCGGAACGACCGATCTCCGCGCCGGCATCGACCTCACCCATCTCGAAATCCGCGACGGCAGCCGGCTGCTCCTCGCGGAGCCGGAGCTGCACGTCACGCTCGATGTCGTCGGCACCCGAGCGGCGAAGTCGGCGCGGATCGACTCGGGGCACTTCGCCATCCTCACCGATCCTCGGCGGCCCGAACTGGATCGGCTGACTGTCACCCTCAAAGAGCCGATCGTCGATGTCGCCCTCCTCACCGGCGGCGCGGCCGAGGTCCGGCTCGACGGCGACCTCAGCGCTTGGAAGTCGCGGCTCGGGCCGCTGGCCGGGTTCCCGAAGGACTGGTCCCTCGCCGGTCGCGGCAGCATCTCCGGTACGGTGAAGGTGAATGCCGGGAGCTTCGTCGGCGAAAAGTTGTACCTCGACATGAAGGACGTGAGGTTAACCGGCGCCGGAGTGGACATCGCCGAATCGAAACTCGAAGTGGCGACTTCGGCGACCTTCGACCCCACTTCCGGATCGATCGCATTGACCGATTTGCAGTTCCGGGCCGTCAGCCTCGGCGCCTCCGCCGCTCGGCTCGACCTCGCCCGCAATCCCACCGCGGGCTACGGAATCGCCGGCACGGTGACGATCCTCGCCGCCTCGCTCGCGCCCCTCCAGAAGGCGCTGAAACTCGGCACCGAAGAGGTGCGCGGCATCGCCAAAGGCACCGTCACGTTGAACGCGAACGCCGCCAAGGCGAGCTTCGATGCCGATTTGAAAGTCGAGAACTTCGGTTACGGCCCCGCCGCGAAACCGACGTGGACGGAGCCGTGGATCACCGCGAAGGGGAGCGGCGACTACGATATGGCAGCCGACAGGCTGACGCTGAAGCCGACGAAGGTGGCCCGCGATGGCTTCGCCGTCGATGCCGAAGGGAGCGTAGGCAAACTCGCGACGGCGGTGGAGCTGAACCTCACGGGCCACCTGACGTACGACCTCGCGAAGATCGAGCCGCAGTTGAAAGAGTACCTCGGCAAGAGCGGGCAGGTCGCGGGGAAGGGGACGAAGCCGTTTACGGTGTCCGGCGATCTCAGCGACGGCGGCAAGAACCTCGCCGTGCGCGTCGGCGACGGCCCGCACAAGAACTTCGATCACCTGAAGGGGAACGCCGCCGTCGGCTGGAAGAGCCTGAAAGCGTACGGGTTCGACGTGGGCGAAGCCGAGCTGAAGGCGAACGTCGGCGACGGCCGCGTGAAGATCGACCGCGTCGAAGCGCTCTTCGGCAGCGGCAAGGTCCGCCTCGAACCGACGCTGCTCCTCAACCCCGGCGCCTACGACCTCAGCTTCGCCAAGGGCACCGTCATCGAGAAGGCGAAGCTCTCGCCCGCGGCGTGCGCCGAGGCCATCGGCTACGCATTGCCCGCCATCGCGAACGTCGCCCAGGCCGAGGGGACGATCTCGTTCGAACTCGGCGAGAATCGCATCCCGCTGGTGGCGCCGACGAAAGGGGCGCTCGCCGGCACGCTGCTGATCCACGAAGCCGAGGTGTCGCCGGGGCCGATCGTCGCGCAGATCGCGGAGATGCTCGGCTCGAAGCCGCTGAAGCTGCAACTGACGAAGGATCAGCGCGTGCCGATCCTGTTCGTCGACGGCCGCGTCCACCACAAGGACTTCGCGATCACCGTGGACGGCTACACGGTCCGCACGTCGGGCTCCGTCGGGGTCGATGGTTCGCTGGCGCTCGTGTTGGAAGTGCCGCTGAACGGCAAGCTCGCGGCGGCGCTGGTGCCGGCCGATCAGCCGCGCGTCCGCGAAGCGCTCGCGAAGCAGACGGTGCGGGTCGCGATCGCGGGGACGCTGGCGAAGCCGCAGCTCGATCAGGGCGCGTTCCGCAAGATCGTCGGCGACACGATGCGCGGCGTCGCGAAGGACTTCGCGAAGGACGCCGCGGACGATTTCATCCGGAAGGGGCTGGAGAAGTTCCTGCCGAAGAAGTGAGCGAGTGCATGCGACTCTTGTAGGTCGCGCTCTGCGTGACGCCCACGTCACGCAGAGCGTGACCTGCACGGACCGCCCTCACTCCTTCTTCGCCAGATACTTGTCGAACCAGTCGGCGAGCAGCTTCATGTCGGCGCCCATGTCGGCCCAGCCGTGCGCCGCCCCCTTCTTCACGACCAGCTCGCACGGCACCTTCGCCTCTTTGAACTTCTCGATGATGACCTCGGCCTGCTGGATCGGCACGAGGAAATCCTTGTCGCCGTGCATGATGAACGCGGGCGCCGAATCCTTCGAAACGTGGGTGATCGGCGAGATGGCCCTGCCGATTTCCTTCCGCTTCCCCTCGTCGAGGATCCGAATGTAGGTCCTCGTTTTCGGATCGAGTTCGAGGAAGTCGAACGGAGCTTTGAAGTCTTTGAGCGTCCCGCCCCCCAGAGCGACGTTGCCCTCCTTGCCGTAGTTGAGGAAGTCGGTCGGCGGGTAGAAGCAGGCGACGGCCGCGACCTTCGACGACTCCTTCTCGACGGGGTCTTTCGCCTTCGGGTCGCCCATTTTCGGGTTCGTCCCCTGCATCAGCGAGAGGTGCCCGCCGGCCGACCCGCCGGTGATGCCGAGGCGCTCGGGATCGACGCCGAACTTCTTCGCGTTCGCCCGGATGAAGCGGACGGCGCGGTGTTGGTCCTCGAGCACTTCGGGGATGGTGTACTTCGGCTGCGAACCGTGCAGCACTGCGAAGACGACGTAGCCGCGCTTCAGAAATTCGGTGTAGGCGCCGGGATTGATGCCCTCCTTCGAGGAGTACCAGCCGCCGCTGACGCAGAAAACGATGCCGGCGCCGTTGGGCTTTTCCTTCGGGGTGAAGACGTCCATCGTCAGGGCGGTGGCGAATTTTCGGCCGTAGATCACATCTTCGGTTCGGGTGAAGGTCGGCTGCTGGGCGCAGGCCGCGGTCGGCAGGAGCAGCAGCGCGAAGAGGGCGAATCGCATGGGCAACCTCGTTGAGGTGTCGCGGTGAATTTCTTTGGATACTGTAGTGCCTGAGCGGTTCGGAGCGAGCGGCGCGGCGTGAGCCCGCCGTGGA
>JAYVTJ010000919.1:0-1749 GCA_043774415.1 Fimbriiglobus sp.
AGAATGCCCTGCCGCTCCTCCTCCTCGATCATCGTGTCGATATGGGTCGGCCCGCGACCGCCGAGAGCCCCGCTTTTCAATCGGATTTTCTCGTAGCCCAAGTGATGCAGCAACTCCATCGGTAATATCATTGCCGAACTCCGTTCTGGAAGCTAAGATCACTGCCGCACCCCAGAAAGGTCATCCGCCGCTGCTCACGCAGAACGAATGACGTTCTGGGGTGTTCTCATTTACCCTGTCGGTAGCCCCTTCTCCGCGAACTGGACCGCCCGCGTCCGACGATCCGCTTCGGCCGAGTATCGCGCACCTCCCGGTGCCGCCCCCGCCGAAGTCGTCAACTCCTGCAGGACACTCTGGAGCGTCCCGACGCGATCCGCCATGCCGGTCTTCACCGCATCCGTCGCGAGCTTCATCCGGCCTTGGCCGAACGTCTCGTCGACGACGCCGGCGGCGATCCCGCGCCCCTTCGCGACGGCGCCGACGAACATCGCGTAGTACTGATCGGCGTCGGCCTGCCACGCGGCGAGGGCCGATTCCGAGAGCGCGGCGTAGGGTGCCCGCTCGGCTTTGAACGTCCCCGCGCTGATGATCGTGTGTTTCTCGCCGGCTTTCGCATCGGCGGCGGACGTGTCCGTGTGGATCGCCACGATGCCGACGCTGCCGACTTGTCCCGAGGGAGTCACCACGATCTCCGACGCCTGCGAAGCGAGCCAGTAGGCCGCGCTCGCCGCGACGGGGTTCGCCACGGCGACGACGCGCTTCACGGATCGCGCCGCCGCGATCTTGGCGGCCGCTTCGGGGATGCCGTACACGGCGCCGCCGGGCGAATCGATGTCGAGCAAGATGCTCTTCACGGACGCATCCGCTGCGGCCATTTCGACCGCGCGACCGATCTGCTCGGCCGAGGTGCCGCCGGAGAAATTCGACATCATCGAGGCGCGCGGCATGATCGTCCCGCGGATGCCGATGACGGCGACGGCTCCGACTTGGTCGAAGGGCTTGTCGTCGCCGGAGCTTCCGCGCGGGCCGGCGGAGAACTTCGGTTCGGGATCATCACCGCCGTGCCGGGCGATCCGCGCGAGCAGCACGGCATGGATCTCGTCCAGCTTCGCCGGGAGAATGGCCCACGGAGTGCCGCAGAAGGATGCGAGCGTGTGTTGAAAATCGCGGGACATATCAGGTACTCCAAATTTTCGCGATGAGGACGGCGCCGACGGTTTCCTGCGCAGATGCCAAGGCCGTTTCGACCGCAGCGGGCAACTGGGCCGCCGTCGCCGACGGCGTGGCTTCGAGGCTCGACCGCAGAGCGATCAGGGCGGCGCCGGCGAGGTCGGGGCAAGTCCCGCAGATCGCCTTCACGAGCACCTCGGCCGGGGCGAACGCGATCCGCGTCGCGTCGTCCACGGCGAGCGCGTCGAGCCAGGCGAGGTACTCGGCCGGCCTGCCCGCGGCCCGCTGGCCCTTACCGCCGAGCCGGGTGATGACGCGCCGGCACGTGTCCGCGATCATCGCTTTCGCCGCGTCGTGCACGCCGAGGGCGTCGATCGGTTCGGCGATCGGCGGCGGAACATCGGAGTAGACTGCGGCGCGATCGGCGGGGTTCTTCGGCATGTTTTTCTCTCCGCCTTGGCCGATGTTGAGCGGCTTCTGCAGCGTCGAAGACACCTCGGTCCCGAGCACGTTGAGACCCATATCGGTCCGGGCTTCGTCGGCGGTCGCCCACGGCATTCCGGCAGTCGCGGTCTTCCA
>JAYVTJ010000920.1:0-2791 GCA_043774415.1 Fimbriiglobus sp.
CCGGCAGATTCCCCCGCACCGGGTAGCATCCACAGAGCTCGGCTCGGAAGCGGGGCAGCGGCGCGGGTGTGCCACAACTTCGAGACGGTGAAATGGGCATCGAACTGAGGAAGGGCCGGTTCTACCTCTACGACCGCCGGCGGGAGAACGGACGCATTCGCTGCGCGTATCTTGGAGCGATTCCGCCCCACGGGATCAAACTGCTCCGCATGACCGCGGTGAATGAAAGGGCCAAGCGGGAGCGGGTGCGCAGGGATGCCGAGGCCGAGGTCAAGCGGGCCGACGAACTGCTCGCCACCGGTGCGGAGTTCGAAGGACTGTCCGACCGGTTGTTCCGGGTCGTGATGCGATGGACCGGCCATACGCTCCACAAGCGGAGCGAATGGCGACGAACACGGGGGGTAACTGCGATGGGGAAGCTCGAAGAAATTGCGACCGCGCCGGTGGGGGCAAAACAGCCCGCGCCGACCGGGGCGAAAGAGTACTTGAAGTCGCTCACGCCCAAGGACGCCGAGCGAGACATTTTCGATAGGGCTGAGAAAGGGGATTGGGCGGTCGTCCCGCAAGTCCGGGAGTTGCTGCAGTCCCCCGTTCACCTGAATACCTATGGGAACGTGAGCCAGCGGTCTTTGGGAGCGATCCTGGCCCAAGCGGCCGGGAACAACATCGCGGTTGTGATGGCCATGGGGCTGAAGTACCACGACTTCATCGAGAAGCTTCTGGCGGATGGGCCGGCTCCGAACTACGCGGAGCGAATCGCCGCGACGCGGGCGGCGCTCAACTGGCTGACCGTCCACGCCCTCGAAGTCAAGGCCACGAAATACCCGCCGTGTAGTGCGACGGCGACGATGATCGACCGGCGGGTGACGCTGGCCGAAAGGCGGTTGCACGCTTCGCTGAAATCGCTGGCCGTCCTGCGCCGGCTCCGGAAGCCGGTCGTCCTGAAGCAGGTGAACAGTGCCCCCGGCGGAACGGTGGTGGTGAAAAACTGAGACGAAAGTCTTCAGAACAGCTTTGCCCGTTCCTCAGAAAATCCTGTTGCGTCTCGGCGAGCGCGTTCGCACAATACCGCGACTGTGGCTTGGCTCCGCCGAGGGTGCCCGTGGCGTTTTCCATTCCCAACCCCATCATCAATTCGCCCTTCCTTGCGCCGAGTCACCATCACACTTTCGACAACGACGGTTTTCCGACGGGCCGCGCGGAGGGGCGACGAGCGAGCAGCCACCGCACGGCCATCGCAAACCCGCGCAAGATGGCGAAGACGCTCGTGAGCGACCTACCGGAAGTCGAACGGGAGAACACGACGATCAACCGCATCCGGGCGAAAGTGGATACTTGGCGCGGCCTCGGCTACCCCGGACTCTCGAATCCGCTCACACGCGAACTGCTCGAATACTGGCAGAACCCCGAACGCGAACGCCGGCTCTTCTTCTGCCAACTTGAAGCTCTCGAAACGCTGATCTACATCGCCGAGGTGGCCAAAAGCAACGACGACGGATGGATCGAAGAATCCCTCCGCGAAGCCACCGCTTCGGCGGGCACGGCGCTGTTCCGGCTCGCCTCGAAGATGGCCACGGGTAGCGGGAAAACCGTCGTGATGGCTATGGTTATCGCTTGGCAGACGCTCAACCGGAGCCGCAACCCGAACGATACCCGCTTCTCAGATTCGTTCCTTCTCGTGGCTCCCAACATCACGATCCGCGACCGGCTCCGCGTCCTCATGCCGTCCGACCCTGAGAACTACTACCGCAAGCTCGACGTCGTTCCCGTGGAATACCGTGCCGGCCTCGGCTCGGCGAAGATCGTCGTGACGAACTTCCACACGTTCAAACTCAAAGAGAAGGGCGAAGCCGGGAAGCTCACGAAGAACGTCCTGAAGGGCCGACAACCGACTTCCGTCTTCGTCGAAACGCCGGATCAAATGGCCCGCCGCGTCTGCCGCGAATTCGGCCGGCGGAAGGGGATCATCGTCCTCAACGACGAAGCCCACCACTGCTACCGATCCCGGCCCCTCGCCGAGGGGGAGAAACTCACCGGGGAAGAACGCCGCGAAGCCGACACCCGCGAAGAAGAAGCGCGGCTCTGGATCACCGGTCTCGAAGCCATCGATTCTAAGATCGGCGTGAAGACCGTGTACGACCTCTCGGCGACGCCCTTCTACTTGAACGGTTCCGGCTATCGGGAAGGGACGCTCTTCCCGTGGGTCGTGTCCGACTTCTCCCTCTTGGATGCCATCGAATCGGGGATCGTCAAAACCCCGCGCGTGCCGACTTCGGAGAACGCCATCGGCAACGCGCTGCCGACGTTCCGCAATCTCTGGCAGCACGTCGTCGGCGACTTGCGACACTTGGCGAAGAGCGAAGGGCCACCGGTTCTGCCGAAGGAACTCCAAGCCGCGCTCCACGCGCTGTACGACCACTACGCCCTCAAATTCCAGGAATGGGAAACCGTGCCGGACGGGAAAGCCGAGGGCAATCCGCCGCCGGTTTTCATCGTCGTTTGCAACAACACGAACGTATCGAGAAAAGTGTTCGAATACATCGGCGGCTACGCGACGGGGCGCGTCCACGCGGATGGGAACCCCGTCATTTCGAATGGCGAACTCCCGCTCTTCAGCAACGCGGACGAGAACCATTGGCTCCCCTGCCCGAACACGATCCTCGTGGACAGTGCGCAGCTCGAATCCGAAGACGGACTATCCCCGGAGTTCAAGCAGATCGCCGCCGTACAGATCGCCGAGTTCCAAGCCGAGTACCGCGCCCGTTCCGGCGGCGCGGCCGATCCCACCGAT
>JAYVTJ010000921.1:0-1941 GCA_043774415.1 Fimbriiglobus sp.
TTACCCGCTGAACCCGATCCCCGACAGCAACTCCGACCGCAGCACGAACGGCTCCTCCGGGATCGTCTCCCACCGGAAGAGCGTGACCAACTCCTTCGCCGAGATCGGCTCTGCGTTTTCGACCCACCCGCAGCTCTTCGCCAGCATCCCCAGCAATTGTTCGACTTTGACCCCCGCCGCGCGGAGCGATGACAGCCGGGTGTCACCGTGGCGCTTGGCGAGCCGCTGGCCGTTCAGCCCGACGACGAGCGGAGCGTGGGCGAACCGCGGCGGCGTCAGATCGAGCGCTTCATAGATCAGCAGTTGGCGGGGTGTCGAAGGCACCAGATCATCGCCGCGGACCACTTCCGTGATCCCCGCGGCGGCATCGTCCACGACGACCGCCAACTGGTAGGCGGGCACCTTCGCCGAACGCCAGACGACGAAATCGCCGCCGAGCTTCTTCAGGTCGAGTTCCACCGGCCCCCGGATGAGGTCGAAGAACCCCGGCGTGTGCGTGACCCGGAAGCGCCACGAATAGGGCCGGTCGAGTGCCGCGGCATCGGCCACCTTTCGGTGGGCGCAGGTGCCGGGATAGGTGGGTCCTTCGTTTCCTTCGTGGGGAGCGCTGGCGGCCCCGGCGATGTCCCCGCGCGAGCAGGTGCACGGGTAGACGAGTTCCTGCCGCTGCAATTCGGCGAGTGCCGCTTCGTGCTCCGGCAACTTCGTCGATTGCACGACTTCGTCGCCGTCCCAGTCCAACCCCAGCCAGCGCAGATCATCGAGGGCCTGCGCCGCGGCGTCGGGCTTGTTCCGCCAGACGTCGATATCTTCCATGCGCAGATGCACTTCGCCCCCTTGCGCGCGGGCCGATAGCCAGGCGAGGAGGTAGGTGCGGGCGTTGCCGACGTGCTGCGAGCCGGTCGGGGAAGGGGCCAAGCGGCCTCGTATGCTGTTCATGGAAGAAGTGTACTAAATGGCCATCGCCCGCCATCGAATACTCTCCCGGAGCCGCACGGCTCCAGAAAAGAGTCGGAACCATGTTCGCCACGATTTGGGAAGAGCTGACGGGACGCGGCGCCGGGGTCATTCTGGGCCTGATGGTCGGCGGGACCATCACGGCCGTGCTGGGTCACCTCCGGCGACGCCGCCAACGCCTCAACCTCATGGCGGGCGACGCGCGCGATACCGTCGTCATCGCCCTGCACATCGTCGAGCGGAGCAACGACGGCACCGGCGTCCACGAATCGCCCGCCGTGCTGCGCATCCGCTCGCTCGGCCAATCCGAAACGAGCCGGGTCGTGCCCAACGGCCACCTCGAAGGGGAGCTGCTGAAGCGGGCATTCGAGGTCACGAACCGGAACACCCCGATCTCGATGGAGGGGCCGAAAGGCTCGTTCCTCCTCGAAACGCTGACGAACTTCGTTTGCGACCGCACGGCCGGAGGGACGTTCGAGCACGACCTCTACATTATGGCCCCCTGCTGCGAACCGGCCGAACTCGCGGAGCACCAGCCGATCACGATCGTGCTGATCTCCGTCGATGACCTCCAGCTTTTCCGGAGTTGGCCGGCCTGCCGGGAGATCCAAGTGGAGCACGGTTCGGACGGCGCCCGCGTGCTGACCCTGCGGGAATTGGCTCGCCGCCACGCCGAGGAGACGACCGAGATCGCCCGGCTGCGACTCGCGGGTAAGCGGACGCGTTACGTCGAAACGATGTACGTGTTGGATCTCGCGCTCGACAAGCGCACGGTCGCGATCCCGACGATGCCGGTGCCGTGGGGCCGCTTCGAGCAGACGCTCAAAGCGCTGGAGTTGGAGTGAGGGGTGTGTGCTCGGTATCGTTCGGCATCGGGCGCGTTCGCGGAGTCGCGGACTCGGCCCCGATCTCCGGAGCGGGAGCCTCTCACCCGAAGGCGAAAATTTCCATTGCCGGGGACTTATCACCGATCTATGCTTGGCG
>JAYVTJ010000922.1:0-2316 GCA_043774415.1 Fimbriiglobus sp.
GTCGCTGCCGAATCCCTTCGGCTTGGGCTGACTTCCTCATGCCCGACGGCTATACCGTCAGCCGGAAGTTGTAAAAGTTATTTCGTTACAGGCCCTTAGGGTACACCCGTGACCGGGTTGCGATACCAGTCGTGCTTCGCGCCGTGTCGCACCAGTTCGCAACCGGGGTGCTCGATGGCCCGGATCAAATCCGACCGTTCATGAGACGACCAACTCCCCGACTTTGCGGGCCTCGGGGATCTGTCCGCCGGTGAGGTCGTCGTAGAGGTCGCGCAGGTGGTCGAGAAGGTCGTCGAGCGATTCGCCCTGCGTCCAATAATCGGGGTAATCTTCGAGGTAACCGAGCCAGGAGTCGCCATCCTGCCAATGGATGTATTTGACCGTTTGCATGGCGGACCACCTCACGGAATAGCGAGTGCCGGGTTCTATCCCAAGCGGCATTCTGGTACGGATCAATCATCACGCGTTGTACGTGCTGCTCGACGTCGTACCGCCGCGGCCGGTCCAGTTCGTGTGGAAGAACTCCCCGCGCGGTTTGTCGGTGCGCTCGTAGGTGTGGGCGCCGAAGTAGTCCCGCTGGGCCTGCAGCAGGTTCGCGGGGAGGCGGGCCGTGCGGTAGCCGTCGTAGTAGGCCAGCGCGGCGCCCATCGCGGGGACGGGGATGCCGCTCATCACGGCCGCGGCGATCGCCCGGCGCCAACCGTCTTGGCAGCGGACCATTTCCCCGGCGAAATAGGGATCGACGAGCAGGTTCGAGAGCTGGGGATTGCGGTCGAAGGCTTCTTTGATCTTGCCGAGGAAGGCGCTGCGGATGATGCAGCCGCCGCGCCACATGAGGGCGATGCCGCCGTTGTTGAGGGTCCATCCGCTCGCCTTCGCCTGCGCCGCCATGAGGTCGTAGCCCTGCGCGTAGCTGACGATCTTGCTGGCGTAGAGCGCCAGTTCGATGTCGGCGATCAGCGCCTGCTCGCTCTCGATGGTCGCCGGCGATGGGCCGGTCAGCACTTTGCTGGCCGCGACGCGGGCATCCTTTTGCGCCGAGAGGCAGCGGGCGAAGACGGCCTCGGCGATGAGCGTCAGCGGGATGCCGTTCTCGGTGGCGCTGTCCACGGTCCACTTGCCGGTGCCCTTCTGCCCGGCCTTGTCGAGGATCAGATCGACCATCGGCTTCTTCGTCTCGGGATCGACGAAGCCGAAGATGTCGCGGGTGATCTCGATGAGGTAGCTGTCGAGCTTGCCCTTGTTCCACTCGCCGTATACGGCCGCGAGTTTCGACGCATCCAGATGGGCCAGGCTGCTCAGCAGGTGGTAGCTTTCGCCGATGAGCTGCATGTCGCCGTATTCGATGCCGTTGTGCACCATCTTCACGAAGTGCCCGGCCCCCTGCGGCCCGACCCAATCGCAGCACGGCACGCCGCCATCGACCTTCGCCGCGATGCTCTGGAAGATCTCCTTCACCGCGGGCCACGCCTTCTCATCGCCGCCCGGCATGATGCTCGGCCCCTTCAGCGCGCCTTCTTCGCCGCCGCTCACGCCGGTGCCGATGTAGAGGAGCCCCTTGGCGTTGGCCTCGGCCATGCGGCGGGTGGTGTCCGGGAAGTGGGTGTTGCCGCCGTCGATGAGGATGTCGCCCGGTTCGAGGAAGGGCATCACGCTGGCGATCGTGGCATCGACGGCGTCGCCGGCTTTCACGAGCATCATCACCTTGCGCGGGCGCTTGAGCGACTCGACGAACTCCTTCGGCGAATGGGCGCCGACGAACTTCTTCCCCTTCCCCCGGCCGTTGAGGAACTCGTCCACTTTGGAGGTGGTGCGGTTGAAGACGGCGACGGTGTAGCCGCGGCTCTCCATGTTGAGGACGAGGTTTTCGCCCATGACGGCGAGGCCGATGAGTCCGATGTCGGCGGTGGGGGCGGGCATGGAAGGAGTTCCTGGGTGCGGTGGGATAGGAGTGAATTCTAGTCGGGGGGGCTGCGAGTGCCAGCGGGCGCGTTGCGGCAGCCGTCGGTAGGGAGTACCATAACGTGGAGGGCGGATGGCAGCGGAGCCGGTATGGGAATTCTGAAGCGGATCCAATTGAAGGGGTTCAAATCGATCAAGTCGATGGATCTGGAGCTGCGCGCGCTGAACGTGATGATCGGCGCCAACGGGTCGGGCAAGAGCAATTTGATCTCGTACTTCAAGCTGCTGAATGCTCTGACCAATACAAACGGGGGAATGGGTGTAATCTCTCCCCCGCGTCGTTTACGCGGCGATTCCCATCGATTCTCGGCAGATTCGGTCGGATCGCCCGTTTAAGATCCTCCGGTAGGCCTT
>JAYVTJ010000923.1:0-4395 GCA_043774415.1 Fimbriiglobus sp.
CCCTCGGCGGACTCGCCCTCGCCGTCGGCATCCTCGTCGATGAAGCGACGGTCGAAGTGGAGAACATCCACACGCACCTCGAGCGCACCGATTCGGTCGCACTCGCCGTGCGGCGCGGAAATGCCGAGACGGCCGTGCCCCGGCTGCTGGCGATGCTCTGCGTGCTCGCCGTGTTCATCCCGTCGTTTGCGATGGAGGGCCGGGCGCGCGGGCTGTTCCAGCCGCTCGCGCTCGCCGTCGGCTTCTCGATGATCGCAAGCTACATCCTGTCCAGTACGTTCGTCCCCGTGCTCTGCGTCTGGCTGCTGAACCCGAAACCGCACGCGGGCCCGGCGACGGTTCACCCCACCGCATTCGCCCGGCTGTCGAAAGCGGCCGTCGGTCGGCGCTGGCTCGTGCTCCCGCTTTTCCTGCTGGTCACCCTCGTCCCCATCGGGCTGCTCGGCCCGCAACTCGGGACGCAGATTTTCCCGGAGGTCGAGGCCGGGCAGTTCCAGTTCCGGCTGCGCGCCCCGACGGGCACGCGGATCGAGCAAACCGAAGCGATCACGCAGGAGGCGCTGCGCTTCATCGCCGAAGACGTGAAGGCCGCCGGCGGAGAGATCGAGATCACCCTCGGGTATGTCGGCCTCGTGCCGTCATCGTATCCGATCAACGCCGTCTACCTCTGGATGGGCGGGCCGCACGAGTCGCTGATCCGAGTGGCGCTCAAGCCCGGCCCCGTGCGGATCGACGCACTCAAAGCCCGCCTGCGCGAGACGCTGCCCGCGCACCTCGGGGCGTGGACGGCCGCGAAGTGGAAAGCCGAAGGGCTCTCGGCCGAAGTCGCCGAGGCGCGGGCCAAGCAGATCCGGCTGTCGTTCGAGCCGGCCGACATCGTGAACGAGATCATGAGCTTCGGCTCGCCGACGCCGATCGAAGTGCAGGTGTCCGGGACGAACGTCGCCGCGAACCGTGCCCATGCCGCGATGATCCAAACGGAACTCGCGAAGATCGGCGCGCTCCGCGATCTCCAGTACGCTCAGCCGCAGGACTACCCGACGGTGGAAGTCGCCATCGACCGCGAGCGCCTCGCGGCGTCCGGCGGCACCTCCGCCGATGTGGCCCGCGCGATCACGCCGTTCACCTCGTCGAGCCGGTTCACCGTGCCGAACTACTGGCGCGATCCCGCCTCCGGCATCGGCTATCAAGTGCAGGTCGAAATTCCATTCGCGCTCGTGAAGTCGCCGAAGGATCTGGAACTCGTGCCCGTCGGGGGGAGTGGCCAGCTCGTCCGCGATGTCGCCACCGTGAAGGAGGGTTCGATGCCGGGCGAGATCGACCGGTACGACACGAAGCGGGTCGTCGGGCTCACGGCGAACATGCAGGGGGACGATTTGGGCGAAGTCTCCGCACAGGTGGCCCAGGCGCTGGACGCTGCGGGGCCGCCGCCGAAGGGGGTGACGGTCGCCGTGCGCGGGCAGATCGCCCCGTACGACGAACTCTTCCGCAGCCTGCTCTTCGGCCTCGGCGTCGCCGTCGTCGCGATCGCCCTGCTGCTCACGGCCTACTTCCAATCGCTCCGCTTGGCGCTCATCTGCGCAGTGCCCGTGCCGGCCATCCTCGCGGGGGTGGTGCTCGCGCTGCTCCTCACCGGTTCGACGCTGAACCTGCAATCGTTCATGGGGGCGATCATGGCCGTCGGCGTCGGCACGGCCAACGCGATCCTCCTCGTGACCTTCGCCGAGCGTGCCCGCGTCGGGGGTATGACCTCCGCCGACGCGGGAGCGGAAGGCGCCCGGACCCGCGTGCGCCCGATCCTGATGACGGGCTGCGCGATGATCGCCGGCATGGTCCCGATGGCCCTCGGCATCGGCCAGGGCGGCGATCAGACGGCCCCGCTCGGCCGCGCCGTCATCGGCGGGCTGCTCGCCGCGACCGCCACGACGCTCTTCGTTCTGCCGGGCGCCTTCGCGCTCGTCATGGGGCGTTCGGGCACCGGCTCGGCCTCCCTCGATCCCACCGATCCGGCCAGTCGCCACTTCGTTCCGGACACCACCCGCGAGCTTCCCCATGCGAGCTGATCGCCTCCTGCTCGTGATCGCATGCGGTCTCGCCCCGGTCGCCGGATGCAAGCGCCAATCACCGGCGCCGAGCGTGCCGACCACTGCGGCGCCGACGATCACCGTGGTGAAGCCGGAGCGGAAGCCGGTGAAGCGATTGCTCGAACTCCCCGGCAGCGTCCACGCCTTCGAAGAGACGGTGCTCTACGCCAAGATCCCCGGCTATGTTCGCAGCCTCTCGGTCGATCCGCAGAAGACCGCCGGTCCGGCGCACGACCGGCTCATCGATCTCGGCAGTCGCGTCACGAAGAACCAAGTGCTCGTCGAGCTGTCGGTCCCGGAACTGGACGAGGAGTTCAAGCAGAAGGAAGCGGTCGTCCGCCAGAGCGAAGCGGAAGTCGTGCAGGCGAAGAAGGGCCTCGCCGCTTCGACCGCCGGGGTGACGGTGGCGCGGGCCAATGTCGCCGAAGCGAAGGCCGGGCTGAGCCGGGTGCAGTCGAATTTCGAGCGCTGGCAGTCGGAGCTGACCCGCGTCACGAAGCTCGCCGCCGGCGGGGTGATCGACAACCAGACGCGCGATGAAACGCAGAACCAGTTCAAGTCGGCAGAAGCCGGGCGGAACGAAGCCGCGGCGAAGGTCGCTTCGGCCGAGGCGGCGGCGGTGAAATCCGAAGCGGACCGCGACAAGGCGGTCGCCGATGTGACCGCCTTCGAAGCGAAGTCCGATGTCGCCAAGGCCGATGCGCGCCGCGTCACCGCGCTGCTCGACTACACACGCGTGAAAGCTCCGTTCGACGGCATCATCACGCGGCGCAGCGTCGTCACCGGCGATTTCGTGTCGGCGGACGGCAAGCAGGGGCTATTCGCGGTCGCGCGCATCGATCCCGTCCGCGTCGTGGTCGCCGTGCCCGAAGCGGACGCTGGTTCAGTTATCCTCGGCCAAGAGGTGCGGGTGGCGCTGCAGGGCGCGCCGGGGCCGGGGGAGAAGGGGACGGTCGCGCGGACCTCGTGGTCGCTGGAGCCGGGATCGCGGACGCTGCGGGTCGAAGTCGATCTGCCGAACGCGGACGCGAAAGTCCGCCCCGGCACCTTCGTCACCGCCCGCTTGGCATCCGAGATTCCGGCCGAGTGGGCCGTGCCCGCCGCCGCCGTCGGCAAGGCCCACGATGAACCGGCGCTCTACTTGGCAGAGCATGGCAAAGCGGTCCGGGTCGCGGTGCAGTTGCTGAAAGGGGACGGCCACTTCACGCAGATCCGCCGGTACAAGCGGGCCGGGGCGACCGAATGGATCGACTTCGCCGGCGCGGAGACCATCGCATGCCCCGCGAGCGCGCTCTCAGATGGGCAGGCACTGCCCAATCCACCTTGATTCAACGATCGGGACCAAATTTTGACACTCGGGTAAACCGCACGGCATTCAACAAGACATGCAATGTGGCTCCCGAATCGGCCGCGACCGCCGCCCACATCGACGAGTATCCTGAGAGGGTCAGCAACACGAACACCGCCTTCACGCCGAGCGCGACGGCGATGTTCTGCCGGATGACCCCGAACGCACATCGGGAAAGGGCGATGATATCGCCATGTTTTCAATTGCAAACTGCTCGGATATTCTCTGCGTCAAGGCCGGCATCCTTTTCTCGGCACTTATGACTGACTACAAAGGAGAAGCCGATCTGACCGTTCGTTGTAATTGCAAATATCAGACTTTATATCCTAGCCGGTCCAAGCCGATCGTCGACGAGATTGACGCGGTGCTGGCGGAGCACTACGGCTTCACGGCGGAGGAACTCGATTTCATCGTGAATTACGACATCGAGTACCGCCTCGGCGCCGGCGCTGCGAACGGCGAGGAGTGACGCGAAAATCCCGGGAATCTGGGAGAATGATCTCGACGCGAGGTGTGCCCGCGGATCGCGCCGCTTCCGGAATGCGGATTGTGGCGAGCCGGCTGCGTGAGCGGCCGGTGCTACACCTGCCGATTCCGATCCGCTGTGGTGGCGTCAGTCTGCGAAACAATTCGAAGTGGCTCGAGAGAGCGAACCACCGACCGTTCACGCAGTCGACTCGCCACAACCCGCGTTCCGATTCGAACTGAGATCGACCCGGTGTTCGCCCTCAGCGCAAGTCCTTGGGGCGCATCGCCTGTCCGGCGATCTGCATGTCTGTCCGGCGATCTGCAACTCTGTCCGGCGCTGGGTGGGGGAAAGTGGCGGACAGACTGGGGTGGGAAACGAAAAGGGCCGGCACTCCACAGCACCGGCCCGCATCGATTCGGCATCAGCGAGGGCGACGGGGGTCGAACCCGCAACCTCCGGAGCGACAGTCCCCCTTCGCCTTGTGTTGTACCCCA
>JAYVTJ010000924.1:0-5981 GCA_043774415.1 Fimbriiglobus sp.
CAACTCGATTTCGCCCGCTCGCCGAGGGATTCCCGATGGTCCTCCTGCTTCTCGCCGCCTTTTCGACCGCAGCCCTCCGCGCGGGGATTCCCACCGATGCCGCCGAGCGCGCGGCGCTGATCGGCCAGCCGACCGAGATCGTCGTCACGCAAGGAGCGGCCCTCACCCTGAGCGGCCCGCGCGATGTTTCCCAAGTCGTCGTCACCGCCAAGTACGCCAACGGCCAACTCCGCGATCTCACCGGTGTCGTCGAAGCGACCTCCTCCGCGCCGGACATCCTCGCCGTCGGCGAAGGCGTCTTCCTCCGCGGCAAGAAGAACGGCGTCGCCACGGTCACCATCAAAGCCGGCGGGAAGACGGCCACCATCGCCGTGACGGTGAAGGACTTCGAAGCCGCGAAGCCCGTGAGCTTCCGCAACGATGTCATCGCCGCGCTCAACGTCGGCGGCTGCAACGCCGGCGCCTGCCACGGTACTCCCAGCGGCAAGAACGGCTTCAAGCTCTCGCTCCGCGGCTTCGACCCGGCCGCCGACTTCGCCCAACTGACGCGCGATCAATTCGGTCGCCGCGCCGATCCGCTCGACGCCGGCGCTTCCCTTATGGTGCTCAAGACCCTCGGCCGCGTGCCGCACGAAGGGGGCGCCCGCCTCGCCGCGAACAGCCTGCCGCTCGAGATGATGACCGCGTGGCTCGCCGAAGGGGCCAAGCCCGATGCGGCGGCGCTGCCGACGCTCAAGAAGATCGAAGTGACCCCGTCGATGCGGATCCAGTTGAATCCGTCGCGCTGGCAGCAACTCGCGGTGAAGGGGACCTTCAGCGATGACGCCACCCGCGATGCGACCCGCCTCACGGTGTTCAGCAGCAGCGATCCCGGCGTCGCCGATGTGAGCATGAACGGCCTCGTCGAGTTCAAGCGCGCCGGCGAAGTCGCCATCCTCTGCCGCTACCTCGAAGAGATGGTCTCGGTGCGCCTGACGTACCTCGAACCGCGGCCCGGTTTCGTCTGGCCGAACGTCCCCGAGAAGAACATCGTCGATACGCAGACCTTCGCGAAGCTCAAACTCATGACGATCCTGCCGTCCGACCTCTGCGGCGACAGCGACTTCGTCCGGCGCGTCTTCCTCGATTCCATCGGCCGCCTGCCGACCGCCGCCGAGACGACCGCGTTCGTCGATTCGAAAGAGACGGACAAGCGCGAGAAGCTGATCGACGTCCTGCTGAAGAAGCCGGAGTTCGCCGACTTCTGGGCGCTGAAGTGGGCCGACGTGCTGCGCAGTAGCCGCAAGACGATCCAACTCAAGGGCTCGACCGGGTTCCAGATGTGGCTCCGCGAGAAGATCGCCACGAACGAGCCGTTCGACAAGATCGTGACGGAGCTGCTCACCTCGACAGGGAACACCTACAGCAACCCGCCCGCGAATTACTACCGCATCGCCAAGGATCCGATGGCCCTCGCGGAGTCCACGGCGCAGCTCTTTCTCGGCGTGCGGATGCAGTGCGCGAAGTGCCACAATCACCCGTTCGAGCGCTGGACCCAAGACGACTACTACGGCCTCTCGGCCGTGTTCGCCCGCATCAAGACGAAGCCCGAACCGAACACCGGCACCGCCAAGCCGGCGAACCCGATGGGCGCCGCGGAGGTGGTCTACGCTCTGCGCGAGGGGGAAGTGACCCAGCCACGCACCCAGGTGCAGATGAAGCCGCGCTTCCCCGGCTCGGGCGAAGCCGATGTGCCGAAGGGGGCCGACCGCCGGGCCGTGTTCGCCGAGTGGCTCACGAAGCCGGGCAACGCCTTCTTCGCGAAGTCGGTGGCGAACCGCGTCTGGTTCCACCTCGTCGGCAAGGGGATCGTCGATCCCGTCGACGACTTCCGCGAATCGAACCCGAGCGCCAACGACGAACTGCTCGAAGCTCTGGCGTCCGAGTTCACGAAGAGCAAGTTCGACCTCCGCGCCCTCGTCGGGCTGATCTTGAAGTCGCGCACCTACCAACTGTCGGCGGTGCCGAACGAAACGAATCGCGAGGACACCAAGTACTTCAGCCACGCCGTCACGAAGCTGCTGACGGCCGAACAGATTCTGGATGCGCTGAGCGACTTCACCGGGGTGCCCGAGAAGTTCGCCGGCCTCCCCGCCGGGACGCGCGCCATCCAACTGCCCGACGGCGAAGTGAACCACCCGTTCCTCAAAACCTTCGGTCAGCCGGCCCGCGAGTTGGCCTGCGAGTGCGAGCGCGAGAGCGACGGGAACTTGGCGCAGGCGCTCCAGCTCATCAACGGGCCGACGGTGAACGAGAAGGTGAAGAACCCGACGAACCGCATCGCGACGCTGCTGGCCGCGAAGAAGGGCGAGCGCGAGATGCTCGACGACCTCTACTTGGTCGCGCTCGCGCGCAAGGCCGACGAGGACGAAGCGAAGGCGGCCCTGGCCCACGTCACGAAGGGCACCGACAAGCGCAAAGCGTGGGAGGATGTGCTCTGGGCGATCCTGAACACCCGCGAGTTTTTGTTCCGGCATTGATCCCGAGCGGTGGGCGTGAGCCCTCCGTGTCTGCGAATCTGGGTGATCGCGAATTCCACGGAGGGCTTACGCCCACCGCTCGGAAGGAATCTACGCCCTCCGATCGGGTCGGAACGAAGAGGCGCCCAATGTCTCTCACCCTCAGTTGGCTCATCACTTCGACGACATACGGCACTTGGCTTCCGGGGGACCAACGCGGATTCGTCGGTCGAGTCATCGATCTTCGGTCCGACGACGACCGGCGCTCTCGCCGCGTCGAACATGATCGGCGCGGGACAGAATACGACCGGGACATGCCGAAGTTGCGCGAGGCGGCACTCGCGAATATGACGGGTCCGGCGATCTACTTCGGCGCCGAGCATTCGTGCGGAATCAATTCTCGAAACCGCCGCGTCTCGCAACTGGGAGATCCGCGCCATCGCCGTGATGGCCAGTCACGTCCATATCGTCGCGACGGCGCCGGACACATTCGCGGGGGAAGATCTGCTGCGCGATTTCAAAAGCTATGCATCGCGGGCACTGAGCAATCGCGGGGGGAAGCCCGCCTCGGGAACGTGGTGGACGAAATCGGGCTCGAAGCCGCCTTTGGAAAATGAGCGGGCTGTGGACGATGCGATCGCCTACGCATTGAACCAGCACAACCCGCTGGCGCTGTACCCCGAACTCGAGCGGTGAGCATAACCCCGCCGCGATGCTTTCTTCCCGAGCGGTGGGCATAAGCCCTCCGTGGAATTCGCCGTCAACGAGCTCTGCAGACACGGAGGGCTCACGCCCACCGCTCCGTATGGGATCTCAGGGCCGTGGCGCTCGCATCATCCCATCGTTAGGCGTCGCCTCCGACGCCAGCCCAGCGTAACTCCGACCAGCCCGATGCCCCCCCAGCAGCAGCGTCGCCGGTTCCGGAGTCTCGTGGACCGCATTCACCCGCACATCCGCGTCGATGAAGGCCGTGCCGAATCCATCTTCGCGCTCCTTCAGATCGACCGTGTAGTCGTTCTCCCCGAGCCGCAAACTGGTCGATGCGAGCCACGGGCCGGTGCCGATGGAATCGCGGTTGAAGATCGTTTCGCGCCGATTCAGCGGGACGAAGGGCGTCGTTTCGGAAATCTCGTGGAAGTCCTCCACACCGCCGAGGAAGTGGAGCGATCCCGTCTGGCCGGACTTCGCATCTTGCAAATTGAACAGGAAATCGAACGCGGATGCGAAGCCGGCGTGGGTCACCAGCGGATTGTCCGGGCTGAGGTCGGCACCGGGATGGGCTTCGCCGACCGTGACGACTCTCGTGCCGGACAGCGGCACCCAGCCGCCGGAATTCCCCCACACCTGGGCGTTGAAGATAGAATTCACCGTCCCTCCGGCGATCACCTGATCGGGGAACGCCGCCAGCCACGCCGGGCCACCGTTGACCGTCACGGTCGAAGAGTAGTTCCACGGGATCGGCTCGGCCCGCAGCGCGGACGGCGCGGCGAAGAGGACGAGGGCAATCATCGGTCCGAGTGCAATCTTCACGGTGCGATCCTCCGGGAGGCAGGCGATCCGGCCCGGATGCTTGTAGCGGAAATCGGAATGCGGTCACAACCCCAACCGGAGTGTCCCCCGCGGCGCCGCCGACTAAACTACTTCCACTTCTCCTCCGCGAGTGCGCCTCCCATGATCCATCCCAAACTCCGTTGGGGCATCCTCGGCGTCGCCGGCATCAATCAGCGCCTGCTCCCCGCCTTCAAAGCTTCGACCACCGCCGACCTCGTCGGCATCGCCAGCCGCACGCAGGAGAAGGCCGACGCCGCCGCGAAGGCCGACGGCATCCCGCGCGCCTTCGGCAGCTACGATGCGCTGCTGAACGATCCGGGCATCGACGCCGTCTACATCCCGCTGCCGAACCACCTCCACGACGAATGGACGCGCAAAGCCGCCGACGCCGGCAAGCACATCCTCGTCGAGAAGCCGATGACGACCGACGCGAAGTCGGCCGAGAAGCTCATCGCGTACTGCCGGGCCAAGGACGTGCGCCTGATGGACGGCTTCATGTGGCCGCACCACCCGCGGACGCACAAGCTGAAGAAATTCCTCTACAGCGGGGCCATCGGCCGGGTCATCAAAGTGAACGCGGCCTTCACGTTCAACCTCGTCGGCCTGCCGACGACGAACATCCGCATGCAACCGCACGCCGGCGGCGGCGGATTGCTCGACGTCGGCTGCTACACCACCTATGCCATCCGCTGGTGGATGGGGGCGGAGCCGGCGAAGGTCTTCGCGAAGGCCGTCTTCGCCAACGGCGTCGATGTCGCGATGAGCGGCGTCTGGACGTTCGCCGACGGCCGCACCGCCAACTTCGACTGCGGCTTCACCGCCCCGCTGCGGACGTGGGTCGAGATCGTCGGCACCGAAGCGGTGGTGCGGGTGCCGAACATGTGGATTCCGGACGACCAAGCGGTGTTCCAGGTGCTCCGCCAAGCGGGCGACTTCGGCAGCGGCATCGAAGAGATCGCGACGCCGGGCGAGAACCAGATGGTCCACATGCTGGACGACTTCGCCGCCGCGGTGCGCGAGAAGCGCGAACCGTACCCGAACCCGGATGAAGCGGTGAAGACGCTGAAGGTGCTCGATGCTTTGACGAAGAGCGCCTTCGACGGGAAGGAAGTGGAGGTGGGGTAGCACCGACGAGCCACCGGGCTTGTCCCGGTGGGATTACAGAACGCAATTGCCGCACGCGTTTTGAAAGGAGCATATTAATGAGCGACGCCTCAGAAGAAACTGCACTAAGCCAAAACGATAAAATCGAACTTGCGAAGGCCCTTCTCGCAGTAAAATCGATTGCGTCTTTAGAGCAATATGATAAAGTCAAATCAATTTTGGTCATGCCCGCTGACTCCTCAAGCGTAGATCGTGCCATTCATGGGCTGTCAAAAGAAGATGAATTCGCTTTTATGTGTCGATTAATAGGCACTGCAACGCACCTCGCCCACCTCGAACAAAGGCCGATTATCAAAGGGGAGTTTCTTGTTCCTGATTTCCTTGGACGATTTCAACCTGGCTGCACACCCCAAGGCAAGAAGAGTGCGGAACACTCAGGTTACAGATGCCTTATCGAGGTTAAGTCAACTGCAAAAGACGAATTTAAAATTGGTGGGAAGAGGCTTCGAAGCCTACGTGCTTTCGCCGCTCAATTCAATCTTCCGCTACTATTCGCTGTACGGTTTCTGAGGTTCGACGATCACGCGTTGTGGGTAATCATCGAAGACGATCTATTGAAGACCGCCCTCACCGTCACATACGATGGACTGACAACTGGTGTCAGAAATGTCATTTGGGACGATTATTCTTTTATCGTATACCCATGGATTCATTTTCGGGCAATATACGACACGACAGCTGCAGCTGACACTAAAGGAATTTTGCACAGCAAATACGGCAGACAAGTCGAATTCCACATCGTGTCAGATTCCGATCACCCATTTTCAG
>JAYVTJ010000925.1:0-10496 GCA_043774415.1 Fimbriiglobus sp.
CGAACTACGCCGGCCCCTTCGGGGCGGATTCGCATTGCGTGTGACCCAGAGCTCCCGCCCCGGGCCAAGTAAGTCGGCCCCGTTGGGGCGAAGAACGGACACCGGCTTTCGATGGTTGACAGTAGGCAGCTTTCCCGACTATCGAATCCGCTCACCCGAACACCTTCAGCGCCAGCCAGCCCACCGAGGCGATCCCCGCGCCCATCAACCCCGCGATCGCATCGCGCTTCCAGCGGCTCTGCGGCCGGACGGCCGCGAGCAGGAACCCCCACTTCGTCTGCGCTTCCTTCGGCCACGCTTTCGCCCGCCGGTCGAGTTCGTCGAGCATCGGGTGCCCGCCGACCTTCGCCGCTTCCGAGGCGATGCTGAACGCGTGCGCTTCCAGTCCGTCGAGTTTGGTCCGCAGCTCGGCCGACTCGGTCGCACCGAGTGCGATGGCCAAGAACGCATGGACGCGATTCGGGTGCTTGGCGAAGTCGCCCTCGAAGCCGCGCCAGGCGCGGAGGGTGTTCTCGTAGAGATCCGTGGCATCGTTCGCGAGCGTCGGGCCGAGTTCGAGGAGCGCCGCTTCGAAGTCCGCTTGCAGCGAACCCTTCGACGAGCGCTTCGAGAGTTCCCGCACCACGGCGTCGAAGGTTTGACTCTTCGCGGTCGGAGGCAGCGCGGAGGGGGCGAGCGCGAAGGCGGCGGCGAGGGGTGTCATCGCATCCGGGGTGAACTCCGGCGAATCGAGGTAGGCCCGCACGACGAGCAGGGCGTCGATGCGCGCTTTCAATTCGGCGCTCAACTGCGATTGCTCGCGCAGGCTCGCGAGGAAGGCCAGCACGGTCCGGTTCGCGACGGCGTCGGCCGGGGGTACCGCGAGGAATTGGAGGCCGAAGCGATCGAGGCCCGATTGCCCCGCGAAGAGTTCGAGGAGGCGCGGCCCCTGCGAGCGCACCATCCGGTCGGCGTCGATCTTGCCCGCCTGCAGGGTCGATTCGAAGAAGCGATTCAGCAGGGCAGGGGGATAGTCGCCGGCGCGGGCCACGATCTCTTCGAACCACGGCCGGTCCGGCGCATCGGCTTGTAGCGCTTCGAAGAGCGCCACGGAGCGATCGGCGTCGCCGGGTTGGAGGAGCGTCAGCACGAGCGGCGGATGCTGGGCGAGGGTCTGCGTCAGCAGTGCGGTGGGTTCACCGGCCCGGGCGAGCGCGGCGCGGGCCGCGGCGAGCTGGTACGCCTTCGGGAGATCGAGCGCGAGAGTCTCGGCCAGTCGCTCGGCCGGGATGGCGAGCCAGGCGTCGAATGCCGCATCGGGGCCGGCGGTCGCGCTCTGCTGCTGCTTGAATCGGACGAAGCGCGGCAGCAGGTAACCGCGCATCTCCCACGAGAGCGAATCGGGCTTCGCCGTCCCCGCGAGCAGTTCGCCCCAGATCGCGTTGGCCTTCGCGGGGGCGACCATCGGCAGGATCACTTCCAGCGCGTTCGCCGTGCGGTCGCGGTCGCCGACGCCCAGCGCGGCCAAGCCGGCGGCGCGGACTTTCGCGGCGAGCTTCGCCAGCACATCGGGTTTCTGCCGCAGCGATTGAACGGCCCGACTCAGCGAAGTCGCGGCGAAGGTGCGGTCGTCCAGCGCCCAATCGAGGAACTGCTGGAGGGCACCGGCCCGACCCGCGAGCCACGCCGCCAGCGGCGGGGATTGGAGCGCCTCGGCGGCTTCGTCCTTCGCGAGTTCGCCCGATTCTCGCGTCATCCGGTAGACGAGATCGAGCGGCTTCGCGCCCTTCAGCCCGAGTCGCTGCCAGGTCGCTTTGATGTCGTCGAGCGCGCCGAACTCCCCTTTCGCGAGGGCATCGACCGCGAAAGCCGCCATCGGCACTTCGGCCTTCAGATCGGTCCGCTTGCCGGTCGCCGCGTTCAGTGCAACGCTCCCGTTCCCGTAGCACCCCGCGGGCAGATCCTGCTCGGCCGAACCCGATTCGTGCCCGATCAGCCTGGCCGTGCAGGCGAGCGGATCGGACTCGTAAGTGCTGAATGTGAAGTCGTCGAGCAGACCCTGCGGTAGAGCGCGCGTGAGAGCGTACACGACCTTCGCCACATCGTCGGCACTCGCCCCGAGGAAGATCCGCGTGCCAGCCGGCGTGCTCAGGAATGCGCTCAGCGCGAACTCGAGCAGTTCGCGCTTGTACGGCACTTCGAGCCAGAGCTTCAGCGCGGCGTCGTCGAGCAGATCGGCGACTGGGAGGTACGGGAGTTCGGGAAGGTCGGCGGCGCTTTCGGAGTCGTGGCGCTGCCAGAGGGGGCTGCCCCACGTCTGGATGGCCAACTGCGCATCGGCCGTTTCGGGCACGTTCAGCAGGGTGTGGGCGAAGTACGATTCGCCGCGGGCGGTGACGTGCGTCAGCACCCTCCCGTTCGGAGTCGAGAGCAGGGAG
The DNA here is from genome assembly GCA_043774415.1 of Fimbriiglobus sp. Taxonomy (GTDB): domain Bacteria; phylum Planctomycetota; class Planctomycetia; order Gemmatales; family Gemmataceae; genus JALHQU01. The sequence goes on from JAYVTJ010000925.1 coordinate 2,418, forward strand.
AGGCGCACGGGCAGCGGATGTTCGGCATCGGACGCCCGCGACGGCGGCGCCGAGTAGAGGCTCGCGGGAAGGGCCGCGCGGAGGTGGTCGGGGAGGATGCCCGTGGTGCTGGCCCGCACGGCGGGGAGTTTCAGCGACCGCCCCGGCGGCGGAGTGTCGTTCCCGATGAGTGCTCCGGTCGTCGCGATGGTGCCCGTCGAATAGATCTGCTTCATGCCCGAACTCCCTTGGCAATTCCGGGTGATCCGGAATCGACGACAAAGGCACCATAGCACGCGATTCGAGTGGGGGACGGCACCCGTAGGTCACGCTCCGCGTGACGCTGCCTTCCGAGATCCGAAACGTCGATTCCTCACGGCGTCACGCGGAGCGTGACCTACGAACCCTTCAGCTTCCGCACGGCTTCGGTCGCGTCCCAGAATCGCGGGTGCTTCTCGTAGGCCAGCACCGCTTCGTAAATCTTGATCGCGGCCGGGATGTTGCCGTTGGCCTCGTACGCCCGCGCCAGTTGGAAAAGCGTCTCGGCCCCGCTCTTCTGGTACTCGCGGTAAGCCGTGTAGGCTCCGATCGCGAGGTCGGGGCGATCGAGTTCGTTGAGGTACAAATCTGCGAGCAGCCGGGTCGCGAGGAACCACGCATCCTCCTCGTCGCCGCTTCCCTTCGGCTGCTCGCGCACATCTTCCAGAAGCGAGATCGCGGCGTCGCGCTCGCCCTTCCGCATGAGGATGCGCGACTCGGCCACCATCACCGAGTGCAGCGTCGGCCGGACGATGCGGGCGAGCTTGGCAAGGTGCAGGCCCCAATCCAAAGTGTCCAAATCCGGCTCCGCGAGGTTCGCCACGGCCTGCACTTTCCGCGTGCAGTAGGCCACATCGAACCAGGGCGCGATCTTGTCCTTCGCGGCCCGCACCCGTTCGGGGTCGACCGAGAAGTAGTAGGACTCCTTCTTCGCGAGCAGGTCGGCATCCCCCTTCGAGTAGATCAGGCCGCGCTCGACGATGAGCAGCGCATTCAGCACATCGCCGCTGCGGGCATGAAGGTCGGCCAACTGCCGGAGGGTGTTCACATCCTCTTTGCCGCCTTCGATGAAGAGGCGCTGGTTGTCGATGGCGGCGTCGAAGTCGCCGCGGGCCGTGGCTTCGTCGATGAGCTTGCGCAGCGCAGCGAAGTAGAGCGTCTGCTGATCGAGCGACAGCTTGCCGGCGCCGACGGTCAACCCGCTGCGCTTCACCTGATCCCAGTACCCATGGGCTTCCTCGGATTGCCCCTGCGACGCCGCGACTTCGGCGAGCTTCGTGAAGATGCTCGGCCCCCGAGTCGGCAGTCCGCGCCCGGCGATGCGGAGGTAGGCCATGCCGCGCTCGGTCTGGTTCGATTCGAGAAGCGCGAGTCCGAGTTGTTCGACGTAGTCGTAGTTGAAGGGTTCGGGTGCCCCCTGCGTGCAAGCCGAGACGAACTCCGATTCGGTCAGAGTCGAATAGAGGCTCCGGCGGAGTTCCAACGCGCCGGCATCGTCCGGTTGAACCGCGAGTTGGCGTTCGACGGCGGCAATGGCTTCCATCCGGCGGCCCGGCTTCACGAGCAGTTCGTCGCCGAGCCGGCGGATGAGTTCCGGATGCAACCGGAGTGCGAGATCGAAGGCGGGGTAGAGCACTTCCTTCCGCAGGGGTTGCACGTACGGCTGCTCGGGATCGAGCAGGCGGTTCAGATAGCCCGCGGCGAGGTCGAAGTCTCTGGCATGTGTCTGGGCGACCGCTTTCAAGTAATCGGTCTTCGCCATCAGCGCGGGCTTGTAGCGTTCGACCGTGTCGAGCAAGCGCAGAGCTTCTTCGCGCTCGCCGACGGTCGGCGGACGCTCGCCGACCAAGTGCCCTTGGGCGAGCTTCAGGCAGAAGTCGTAGTTGAGGAGCTGCTGCGTGTCCGAGTCGAGCTTGGACACATCCACCTTGCGGTGGAGTTCGAACAGGCCGCGCTGGGCCAGTTCGTTCGTCTTGTCGAGCTGGAGCGCCCGGCCGAAGGAACGGATCGATTCGCGGATGCGTCGCAGCGACAGATTTCCGTAGCCGCGGAGCGTGTGCTTGAAGACGCGCAGCCCCGGCTGCACGCGCACGACGTAAACGTAATAGACGATGAGCGGCACGAGGAAGATGAGCTTGTCGGCCGACCCCGGGAGTTCGGACGACAGCCGCAGGAGATAGAGGCCGACGCCGAGACCGGCGCAGAGCGCGGCGATTTCGACTTCGGATTCCTCCGTCTCGCCGCAGAAGGCGAGCAGATAGAAGAAGGGCAATCCGAGGAGGAGGATCGTGGCGAAACGCTGCTGATCGAGCTTGTCGGACAGGCTCGGGAAATCGTCGATGTAGCCGATGGCGAGGTAGACTCCGGCGGCTCCCACGGCGGCGCCGAGTACCAGTCGGTACAGTTTGTCTTTGATGCCGGCGAGCCGGTAGAAACCGAAGCCGAGCAGCGCCCCGCCGATGGCGAAGTAGCCGAGCCAATCGCGGATGTCCGATTGGATCGGCGTCGTCACCATCGTGCCGAGGATCGCCTGGAAGGTCTCCGCTTCGACGTCCGGCGGACGTTCCAAAAACAGCCCGGCGGTCAGGCCGCCGATCAGCCCGAAGTAGATGCAGAAAGGGCTGTCGAGCAGCACGAGCAGCAGGAAGCCGGGCGGATTGCGGAAGGGGCGGTAGCCGCGGAGGATCTGCTGGACAATGCCGAGGGCATAGCCCGCGGCGAATCCGGCGAGCAGATAGCCGACGACGCGCCAGACGGAATTCCAACCGGGGTGGACGAGGGCGAGGTAGGACCAGAGGCCCAAAAAGAGGCCCTTGAGGACGTATTCGCGTAGCACGGCGTTCATGGCCGGGAACTCGGCGGGGAGGGAGCCATCCGCGGGCGGAATGGGGGATTGATACGGGCCGGAGGTGGCGGTGGTAGGCCGGGAGGCACTGTTCGCGCTCGAAACCTATGATACTGCGAAAATCCGGGCGCGGGCGGTGAATTCCGGTTCTCGGTGCCGCGTCCGAATCATATAGTTCAGCGCATGCGGATCGGTGCGGAGGTCGCACCGCCGTTCGGGCGTTACGACTCACTCGGAGACTCACCAGATGGTTCGGAAGATCACGCGGTTGGCGATCTGCGCCGCGGGCGGCCTGTTCGCCCTCACACTCTCCATCGGCGCCCTCAACGCCGAAGACAAGAAGGACGACAAAGTCCCGACGGTCGAAGAGATCATGAAGCAGGGCCACAGCGGCACCAAGTCGCTCAAGAACAAGATCGACGTCGCGGCCAAGGCCGAGAAGTGGGACGATGCCAAGACCTCGGCCGCACTGCTCAAGACCTTCGGCGAAGCGCTCGGCAAGAACAAGGTCGAAAAGGGCGACGAAGCGTCGTGGAAGAAGCTCAGCGAGAAGTACGCCAAAACGACCGCCGACATCTCGGCCGGCGTCGAAAAGAAGGACGCCAAAGCTGTTTCCACCGCCCTCGGCGCCCTCGGCAAGTCGTGCAAGGAATGCCACGACGTCCACAAGTAGCCGATCGCCGATCCGCGCAACCGAGGAGCGGCCGGGGTCATCCCCGGCCGCTCTTTCGCTGCGCGGTTCGCGCTCTCGAAATTCCGCCGTGCTATAATTCGAGTGTCCTCCTCCTCCGCTGCGATTCCGAGGTGCGGGTTTGAACACGCGAACGGCGATGCTCGGCTTCCTTGCGGGGCTGCTGGCCTTCCCGATGGCCCGCGCCGACAACGCCGTCGGCGAGACGGGCCTGTACGTCGCGGTGCCGACGCCGATCACCACCGAAGCGGTCACGCGGATCAAGAACCGCATCGATGCGGCCCGCGCCCGCGGCGATCAGCGGCCGTCGCAGGTCGTCTTCGACTTCAACGCGAACGATAAAGACACCGCCGCGTCGAGCCACGCGGCCTGCTCCGAACTCGCGGACTACATCGCGAAGCTGAACGATGTCGGCACCATCGCTTACGTCCACAAGCGTGCGACGGGCCACACCGTACTGGCGGTGCTGGCCTGCAAGCAACTCGCCATGACGAAGGAGGGCGCGCTCGGCGAAGTCGTCGGCCCCGACGATCCACCGCTCGAAGCGCGCATCGCCCGCGATTACACCGAGATCGTCGGCCCGCTTCACAAGCCGCACCTCGCGATCATCCAGAAGATGTTCGACAAGGGCGTGCGCCTCGGCGAAGGCAAGAAGGACACCGGCGTCTGGTTCGTCGATCTGCGCCGCCCGACTGCCGAGTACGAGAAGGAAGGCGTGCAGATTCCCGACAAGAAGAAGGTGCTCGCCGAAGAGGGCCGCGCGCTCGCCTTCTCCGCCGACGACCTGCGGAAGTACGAACTCTGCAACCAGATCGTCCAGGATCGCGCCGGGCTCGCCAGCAGCTACAACATCTCGTCCGGCAGCCTGCGCGACGATCCGCTCGGCGGTCGGCCCCCCGTCGCCTTCCGCTACACCCTCTCGGGCTCCATCGACAAGGGCACCCGCGATTCCGTCGCCCGCGTCGTCCGCGACATCGTCCGGCAGAAGGGGAACGTCCTCTTCCTCCAACTCGATTGCGCCGGCGGCGACCCCGAAGCGGCGCGCGGACTCGCCGACGAACTCATCAAGTTCCAGAACCCCGAAGGCGGCCAAGACGGCATCCTGATCGTCGCGTGGATTCCGAACAAGGCCCCGGATACCGCCGCCATCGTCGCCCTCGGCTGCTCCGAAATCGTCATGAGCAAGCGCAAGGATAAGGGCGCGGAAGACAACCCTGCGAACGAAGCCGAGTTCGGCGACTTCGAGGGCTATATCGGCAAGAACCCCGACTTCAACGTCGAGATCTGGGCGAGTGCCCTCCGCCCGCTCGCCGAGCGCAAGGGCATCCCCGCGATCCTGCTCGAAGGGCTGATCCGCAAGGACCTGAGCATCGTGAAGGCGAAGTCGCGCATCAATCGCGACAAGATTGAACTGATGACCGAAGAGGACCTCCGCGCCCGCCAAGCCAAGGGCGAAGACTGGCAGCATGCCGGGGTCGTCAAGCAGAAGGGCAAGCTCCTGAAGCTCGGTGCGACCCAGGCGAAAGAACTCGGCATCGCCCAAGCGACGCTGGACGGCACCGACACCGCCGACCTCGCCACGAAGTACGGCATCGAACCGGCCAAGGTGCAGGACGCCACCCCCGCGTGGCTCGACCGCTTCTCCGCGTTCCTCCGCGATCCCGTCGTCACGGTGCTGCTCGTCGTCATCGGCTTCACCGGCCTCATCCTCGAACTCAAAGTGCCGGGTACCACCGTCCCCGGCATCATCGCCGCGCTGTGCTTCATCCTCGTCTTCTGGGCGCACACGCGCTTCAGCGGGCAGATCGTGGTGCTCGCCGGGCTGCTCTTCCTCATGGGGCTGATCCTCATCCTCATCGAGGTCTTCGTCTTCCCCGGCTTCGGCGCCGCCGGCGTCGTCGGCATCCTGCTCATGCTCGGTTCGCTCGCCCTCGTGACCGTGGACAAAATCCCCGAGACCGGCGATCAGTGGATCGGCTTCGGGGCCAAGCTCGGCCAGTATCTCTTCAGCCTGATGGGGGCGTTCGTGCTCGCGTTCGTCACGGCGATGTACATCCGCAAGATTCCGATCCTGAACCGGATGACGCTGCCGGGCAGCGACGAAATGCAGGCGGAGTCGCCGCTGGACAACCTGCCCGGCGCTCTCAAAGCCGCCGCCCTGCTCGGGGCCATCGGCACGTCTGCCACGGTTCTGCGACCCGCCGGGACGGTGCGCATCGGCGACGAATTCGTGGATGTCGTCACCGAGGGGGGCTACATCCCGGCCGGTATCCGCGTGCAGGTGGTCGAGGTCGAAGGCACCCGCATCGTCGTGAAGGAAGTGTAACCGTTCGATGTAGGTCAGGCTTTCCAGCCTGACGGCCTCGAAGTCAGCCTAGAAAGGCTGACCTACGGGATCGAACGGTTATGAGGAAAATTGATGGAAGAGTACCTGACCATTTCCTTCATCCTCATCGCCGTCGGGGCCGCGCTCCTCGCCGGCGAGTTCTTCCTCCCCACCGGCGGTTTCCTCGTGGTCGCGGCCGGGGCCTGCTTCGCCATCGCCGTCGGCCTCATCTGGTATTCCGGCACCCAGACCGAAGCGATCGTCGCCACCATCGGCCTCTGCGTCGGCCTGCCCGCCGCCGGCATGGGTGTGATGCAGGGCTGGAAGCGCATGGCGATCCGCAGCGGGCTGAACCCGGAGGAAGCCGGGGGCAGCGTGACGAGCGCCGTGCCCGAACTGGTGGAACTCGACAAATTGAAAGGCCGCTACGGAAAGACGGCGACACCGATGCGCCCCGCCGGGTCGGTCGTGATCGACGGCCGCCGCGTCGATGCGCTCAGCGAAGGGATGATGATCGACACGGGCACCTGGGTGAAGTGCGTCGCGGTCCGCGCCGGCCGCGTCATCGTCCGGCAGGTGGATGCGCCCTCCGATTTGCGCAACTTCGATCTCGACGACCCAAAAGATCTAAACTGAATCCTACGCCGCCCGAGTCCCCGTAAGGAACGCACCGTGAACCTGGCCCCTCCGCTCGCCGCTTCGCCGCTCGATGGCGATCTCATTTGGATCATCGCGGCCGGCGTCGCCGCACTCTTCTTCCTCGTCTTCCTCTTCGTCTTCTTCAGCTTCATCCGCCTCTGGATCCAGAGTCTCACGACCGGGGCCGACATCAGCATTTTGAACATGATCGGCATGAAATTGCGGAACGTGCCGCACGTGATGATCGTGAACCAGAAGATCGCGCTGGTGCAGGCCGGGGTGAAGGTGAACACCCAAGATATGGAAGCGCATTACCTCGCCGGCGGCCGGGTGCCGCAGACGGTGAAGGCCGTCATCGCGGCCCACAAAGCCGGCTTGGACCTTCCGTGGCGCGTGGCGAGTGCCATCGACCTCGCGGGCCGGGATGTGCTCGACGCGGTGCGCACGAGCGTGAATCCGAAGGTCATCGATTGCCCCGATAAGAACATGGGCAAGCAGTATCTGGACGCCGTCTGCAAGAACGGTATCCAGTTGCTCGCCAAGGCCCGCGTGACGGTGCGGACGAAGCTCGAACGGCTCGTCGGCGGAGCCACGGAAGAGACGATCATCGCCCGCGTCGGCGAAGGCATCGTGAAGGCCATCGGCTCCGCGCACGACCACAAGGAAGTGCTCGCGAACCCCGGTATGATCTCGCAGACGGTGCTCCACTCGGGCCTCGATGCGCAGACCGCGTTCGAGATCGTCTCCATCGACATCGCCAACCTCGAACCGGGCGAGAACATCGGCGCGAAACTCGCGGCCGACCAAGCGTCTGCCGACTTGCGGGTCGCCCAGGCCGAAGCCGAGAAGCGCCGCGCCGCCGCCGTCGCCAAAGAGCAGGAAATGCAGGCCCTCGTGCAGGAGAACCGCGCGAAGGTGGTGCTCGCCGAAGCCGAGGTGCCGCTGGCGATCGCCGCGGCGTTCCGCGAAGGTCGGCTCGGCATTATGGAGTACTATCAGATGCGGAACATGCAGGCCGATACGTCGATGCGCCAGAGCATCGCCGGCATCGCCGGCGGCCCGACGGACAGCAGCAGTCGGGGGAATTGATCATTCTCCCCCTCTCCGCTTCGGAGAGGGGGCCGGGGGGTGAGGTCTCCCCGCGCATCGATGAAGGTCACTGAAATCGTCAGGCCAGACGTCACCCCCTAACCCCCTCTCCGAAGCGGAGAGGGGGAACAAGAGGCGCTCATGGAAAAACTCCTCATCCCCCTCGGGATCATGGTCGGCCTGAGTATCCTCGGCTGGCTCACGCAGAAGCTGAAGAACTCGCAGGACCGCAAGCAGGCCGAGCGCGACCGCGAACGCCGCGCCGCGGCCGGTCCCGTCGTGCCGTCGGCATCGGCGAATGCCGGGCCGCGGGCGGGGGCGAACGACCTCAACCGCTTCATGGAAGAGATCGACAAGCTCCGTCAGCGCGGGCAGGGAGGCGCCGCGGCCGTACCGAAAGCTCAGGCCAAGCCGCTTGCCAAGGCGATCCCCGTGGTCGCGGCGAAGAAGAAAGTCCCCCTCGGCGATGCC
>JAYVTJ010000926.1:0-4407 GCA_043774415.1 Fimbriiglobus sp.
CCACGATGCTGTTCGGCGTGTTGAAGATCGTGATGAGCAGATCCATCGGCGAAACGCAGTCCCGGCCGTAGTCGCGGGCGCGGCTGTAGGAATCGCGCAGCACGCGGATGACGTTGTCGCTGAGGAACTCGCGGTTGAGCAGCAGCGGCGGCACCGGGTCGGCGTCCTGGTAGAAGAGGTCGCGGAACTGGTCCTGCAACCGGCCGGTGTCGGCGCCGAGGCGGTTCGTCCAAGCGTAGACGCCGGCGTCCGGGGTGCCGAGGAGGCCGAGGAAGAGGTGCGGCGTGCGGACGCTGTCCCAGTTCGTGCTGCGGGCGTGGGCCAGCGAATCGCGCAGCGCTTGGGCCGTGATGTCGTCGGTGACATCGGGTCGGACGCGGCCGTTCATCAGGAAGATGTCGTCGTCGTAATCCGACATAGATCGGGCCCCGGCGGAGTGTAGCACCGAAAGAAGGACGCTCGGTGACAATTGGAGGAATTATGCGGGTGCCGCCCCCCGACTGCAAGGCGGGTCTCGGGCCGCATCTCAGAATTTCGCCCGGAGCGTGTCCGAGTTCGCCACACCCGTTAACGCGCGGCCCCGCACGGATCGCTGCCGTTTCTCGCCGGACGCGATAAATTGATTCGGCCACCCATCCGGGGAACCGTCCGCCATGATCCCGATGCTGCCCCTGTTCGTCGTCGCTTCGCTGGGCTTTTGCGAAGCGCCGGAGCCGTACTCGTCGCCGTATTCGGTGAAATTGCGGTGCTCCGAGAAGGAGCTGCTGAAGGACATCGTCGGCGGCGAGCGCGGCGACACCAAGTTGCAGTCGAAGCTTCCCTTCGACGAGTGGGCCTCCGACTCGACGCGGAAGAAGTACGGGGCGTGGGGGCCTCCGCTGAAGGCGCACGAACCGCCGGTGGGGATCGCGGACAAATCGGCGGAGTGGAAGCGCGAGCGCATCCTCGCACTCGGCCTGCGCTACCGCGGCATCTCGTACCAGCACCACCACCTGCCCGATTGGGAACCGCCGACCGGCTGGCCCTGGAAAGATGTCGGCCACGGGAGCAACGCCAAGGGGATCGACTGCAGCAACTTCACGACGTTCGTCTACGACGTCGGCTTGGGCATCCGCTTCACGAGCGCCGTCGTCGAGCAATCCGAAGCGACCGAGGCCGTCTGCGCCGGGAAGAAGGTGAAGATCGAACGGATCGAAAAACCGGAGTCGTTCGAAGCCTGCGCGAAGACCCTGAAGACCGGCGATCTGCTCTTCATCGAGAACAAGGACGGCAAAGTCTCGCACGTCGTGCTCTGGGTCGGCGGCCCCGGCGGGGAAGCGCCGCTCGTCCTCGACAGCACCGGCACGGGCCACAAGGACAGCCGCGGCGCGGCGATCCCGGACGGCGTGAATCTCCGGCCCTTCGCCGAAACCGGCTGGTACTTCAAAAGCCTCGCCCACGTCCACCGCATCATTGCCGATTGACGATTCCGCCCCGCCTCCGCACGATGAACCCACCCGCTCCGCTTCCACCCATCCGGGATCGCCCGCCATGCAGCAGACGCTCATTCTCCTGAAACCGGACGCCGTCCAGCGCCGCCTCGTCGGCGAGCTCCTGTCGCGCTTCGAGCGCAAGGGCCTGCGCCTCGCCGGGCTGAAGCTCGTGCAGAGTACGCGCGAACTCGCCGAGAAGCACTACGCCGTGCACAAGGGCAAGCCCTTCTACGAATCGCTGCTGACATTCCTCACGAGCGGTCCGACGGTCGCCGTGGTGCTCGAAGGCCGCGAAGCCGTCGCCGTGGGTCGCAGCCTGATGGGCCTGACGGATGGCGCTAAGGCCCCGCCCGGCACGATCCGCGGCGACTACGCGATCAGCGTGCAGAACAATCTGGTCCACGGCAGCGACAGCCCGGAGAACGCGGCGATCGAGATCGCGCTCTGGTTCAAGCCCGAAGAGCTGACGAAGTTCGCCCCCGTGGATGCGGCGTGGGTGGGATAGAATAAGGCCCAGGAGGATTGAGCATGAGCGCCGCACTCGCCGAACCGCTGCTGACCATCGAGGAATTCTCGCGCCATCCGGATCGCGATCATACGGAACTTCTCGACGGAATCCTCGTGGAGCGACCGATGGGAGCGAAGTCCGGACTGATCATCGCGAATTGGCTGCGCGTGATGGGCTCTTACCTTAGAGGGAAGAAACTCGGCGGCTTGTATAGCTCCGACACCGGTTACATCCTCTGGCCGAACAACCGGCGGCGACTCCGCTTCCCGGATGCGTCTTTCGTCTCGGCGGGACGCTTGCCCGATGGCAAAGTCCCCGAAGGGTACTTCCAGCTCGCGCCGGATTTCGCGGTCGAGGTGGTGTCGCCGAACGACGGCGGCTGCGAAATCCAAGAGAAGGTGGAAGAGTACCTCGCAGCCGGCACGAGCGCCGTGGCCGTGGTCTATCCGCGGGCCGAGGTCGTGCTGGTGTTCCACGCCGACGGTCGCGTACTCAAGTTCACCTCGTCCATGACGCTCGAAATCCCGGAACTCTTCCCCGGATTTCAGTGTCCCGTCGCCGAACTGTTCATGATCGATTAGCGCAGCGAATCCAGAATCTTGATCCGCATCGCGCTGAGCGCGGGGACCAGCCCACCCAATCGCCCCATCACGAGCGTGAAGAGCATCCCCATCGCGATGACCTGCGCATCGACGTCGATCGTCAGCGCCACGCTCTTGCCGCCGGGGCCGCCGCCCCCCGCCGAGAGCATACTCGTCGAAGAGCGCCCGTCGGCGAAGAGCCACGCGAGAAAGCAGCCCAAGGCGCCGCCGGCCGTGGCCACGGCCAGCGATTCGAGCAGGAACGACACCGTCACCTGCCAGCGCTTGAAGCCGAGCAGCCGGAGCACGCCGATGTCGCGGATGCGCTGGGCGATGGTCGCGAACATCGTCGTCATCATGCCGAAGACGCCGCCGATGGCCATGACGACGCAGACCATGATGATCGCCGTCAGGAAGAAGTTGTTCGTCTTCGTCAGTTCGGCGTAGTAGTCGGGTTCCGAGAAGGCCTTCAGCTTCTGCTGCGTGTAGCGCGCGTTCAGGTGGTAGGCGAAGATGCGGGACGCGCGGCGCGTGTCGGCGTCGGTGCGCATCACGAGGGTCGTCGGCTTCTCCTTGCCGAAGGGCTTGTAGATGAGGCCGATGCGCTTCACCCAGATCTCGGAGCCGTAGGTCGTACCCTCGGATTTCATGATCCCCGTCACGCGCCACGGCATCTCGCCGAGTTCGAAGGTGTCGCCCACCGCGAGCCGCTTCTTCCCGGCGTCGGCGCCGAGCGTCCCCGCGATCCCCTCGCCGAGGACGCACTCGATGGCGAATTTCTCGGGCTTGAGCGGATCGACCTCGACCCCCTTGTCCCCCATCCACCGGCCGCCGGGATAGAGCGCGACGTTGTGGACTTCGCCCGCGATCGCCGGGTCTTCGAGGGAACGGAGCTGCACGAACCGCCGCCGCGGCGGTTCGGTATTCGGGATCGGCTGGTTGATGCTGTAGTACGTCTCCCAACTGGCGAGCGGTCGCATCTTCCCGTTGATCTCGACCTGCTTGATCCCGATGGGCGTCCGCAGCTTGTGACCACCCTCGTCGAGTTCCACCTTCAACTGCCCGAGGTTGCCGAGTTCGTTCGTGTCGAGGTAGCTGAAGAGTTCGTCGGTCGAACCGTCGCTCATCACGAAGACGTTGCCCGGGACGCCGGTGTTCTCGGTGAGGTTGTTCATGCCGTTGACGAACGCGAGCAGGAACGCCAGCAGCGAGATCACGGCCGCGAACGCGATGGCCGTCATGGCGTTGGTCTTCCAGCGCACGCGGACGTTGCGGAGGTTGTAGGCCAGCGGCACCTTGCCGATGAACAGGAGCAGCAGCACGTCGAAGCCGTAGACGGCGAGGATCACGAAGGGCCAGTGCTGCACCATCGCCGGCGGCAACTTCTCGTGCAGGGGGGTCTTCAGAAAGGTGCGCATCTCGGGCGACGGGATCTTCGCAAGGGCCTCCTCCTTCTGCGCTTCGGTCTGGCCCTTGAAGCTGCCGGGGGCGGGCAGGAGCGTGCGCGCGATGACGGCGAACGAGCCGCGCTCGCCGAGCGGCAAGCGGCTCACGAGTTCCACGGAACAGGCGAGGATCACGAGGAAGACGAGCAGGCCCGACAGCGCGGCGGTGAACCGCCGGAGCGTGCGGCGGAGGAAACCCTGCCGGCCCGACACGGTCTCGGCGAGCACCGATTCCTGCGGCATGATGGCCGGGAACGCGAGCAGCAGCGCCGACAGCGGCAGCAGCGACAGCCCGAGAACGAGCGCCGATCCGAGCAGCCCGAGGGTGCGCTTGAAGAAGACGGCGAGCAGATCGGCGACGGCATGGATCACGGGGCACCGAAAAAGGAACCAGTTGCGCC
>JAYVTJ010000927.1:0-7744 GCA_043774415.1 Fimbriiglobus sp.
GCGGAAGAACCGCCCAAGCCGGCGGAGATGGCGGGTTACCTGCTCGTCCCGCACGAAAAGGTGGACAAGAAATACAACGCCGGGTTCTCCCTCTACGTCGCGGCGTGGCCGCTCTTGAAGAACTACCCGGGGCAAGAGTTCCAGAGCGGCCTGTTCGGCACCTGGATGTTCTCCCAGTATGACGGCCCGATACCGGAGAAGATGTACTCCGACATCGAAGGCGGGCTCGGCTGGTGGCGCGACACGCGCTTCGCCACCGAGACGCCGAAGTTCATCATGGGCGGCGTGGCTCTGAATTTCGACGAGTGGGCGAACGGCCCCGGCGCGGGCCAAGGACGGGATTGGGCCAAGCCCAAGGGGAAGTACGGCGTGGCCCAACTCAGCCCATGGGTGCTCTGGCCGCCGGACGGTCTGAACTTGAAGCAGGGCACGAGCGGGGAACTCTTCGGGTACGGCTACCTCCCGCTCCCGCTCACGGCGGCCAAGAAGGCTACGGCGGGCAAGGACGTGCCGACCGGCAACAACTGCTGGACTCTCTTCCTCAACACCGGCAACTTCAAAGGGCCGGTGGCGTTCTTCACGCCGTACTTCTGGTCGCGCGCCTCCGCCGAGAATCCGAAGCTGAGCGGCCTGTTCCTCGATACTCGGCCGTCAGAGCCGAACAAAGCGTTGCAAATGGAGACCCAGCACGTCCCCGCGTTCATCGCCAAGGACGCGAAGGGCGACACGTATGCCCGCATCGCCCCCACGCGATTCCCCGGAAAGCCGGAGGGGGATTCGCCGCTGGTGCATCGCATCACCGCATACGAGAAGTCCGCGCTGTGGGACGGCGTCCGAACGTGGTTCGACGGCGGAAAAGCGGCGACGGGCGTCATCGACCCCAAAGCCGCCGGCGTGCAGACTTTCAAGGGCGGGGGTGGCGCCACTTGGCAAATCTACACGCCCGGCGCCGCGCGCGACAAGAAGGTGCCGATCGCTTGGAGTTCGTTCGCCACACCTGCCGCACTGGACGAGACCACCTACGGGTACAAATGGGCCAAAGACTCGACGACGAGTGCCGAGTCGCTCGTCACGCTGCCCGAGTACTACCGCCAAGAGAAGGACAAGAAAGGCAAAGACCAATGGGTGGTGGTGAATGCCAAGGATGTGCCCGCCGAAACCGGCTTGGTCAAGGCGGAGTTCCCGCGACCGCGCAAGAACGCCCAAAAGCCGTACGTGACACCCGACGAAGCGGGCAGTTCTTGGAAGAAGCCCGGACCGGCAGCGGGACCGTTCGTGGCCAAATTGGGCGATGGCAGCGTGGTGACGTACTCCTGGTACCGCTTCGCCGATCAACCCGCAATACTGAACGCCGACCTCACCGACGCGGAGCGAGAGGCCCTGCAAAAGCGCGTGGAACTGCTGCACAAGAATTGGACGAAGGATCGCGAATACCTCCCGCCACCCGCGGTCGGCAAACTCGCGGATCTCGATTCGTCGGTGCTCGTCACTCCGCCGAAGGGCCTCGAAATCGGCTACGTTCCCATCGTCACCCGGCAGGGCACGAAAGAGTAGATCCCTCAGCCCGGGCCGAACGGGCGATGGCGGAACTGCTCGAGAACAAGTAACCCCCGACGGAGCGAATTGAATGCGGTTTCATCCGCCCTCGGCCATTTTCGCGTTCGCGATCTCGGTTGGGGTCGCACCTGCCGCCGAGCCGCCGGCGCTCGCGCAGCAACTCGCGAAGGAGTCGCCGGCGGATCTGGCCAAAGCCGCCCGCGCGCGGGGCGACGCCGGCCGGGGGGCCGTGCTCTTCTTCCAGCCGTTCCTCACCTGCGCGAAGTGCCACGACGCGGAGACCGGCACCCAACTCGGGCCGGACCTCGCCCAAGCCGGCAAGGAGGCCACCGCCGAGTACCTCGTCGAATCCATCCTGTCTCCGTCCAAGGTCATCAAGAAAGGGTACGAGCCGATCACCGTGACCACCACCGACGGGCGCACCGTCATCGGGCTGCTGGCCGAGGAGAAGGACGGCAAGCTCACGCTCATCGACCCGGCCGGCGGGAAGCGGATCACCATCGCGACGGCCGATGTGGACAAGCGGACCGTCGGCACGCAGTCGCTCATGCCCGACGGGTTGACGAACCTGCTCTCCGATCGCCAGCAGTTCCTCGACCTGACCAAATACCTGATCGAAGTGGCCGAGGGCGGGCCGAAGCGGGCGAAGGAACTGCGGCCGGCGCAGACCGCGTTCGTGCTGCCGGAGTACGAGAAGGACATCGATCACGCCGGCCTGATCCGCGGGCTGGACGACAAAGCTCTCAAACGCGGCGAGGCGATCTACACCCGCGTGTGTGCCAACTGCCACGGCACGAAGGACCAGCCCGGCTCGCTCCCCACATCCCCGCGCTTCGCCGCGCACACGTTCAAGAACGGCAGCGATCCGCACAGCCTCTATCGCACGCTCACCCACGGCTACAACCTGATGGCCCCGCAGACGTGGATGGTGCCGCGGCAGAAGTACGACGTGATCCACTACCTGCGGGAAGCGCACCTGAAGACGCACAACCCGACGCAGTACACGAAGGCGGATGACACCTACCTGGCGAAGCTGCCCGCGGGCAAGAAGGATGAGTTCGGCCCGGCCCCGGCGAGCGTCGTTCCGTGGATGGCGATGGATTACGGGCCGAGCCTGATGAATACCTACGAGGTCGGCGGACCGGGGCCGAACATCGCGTACAAGGGCATCGCCGTGCGGTTGGACGCCGGTCCCGGCGGGGTGTCCCGCGGGAAGAGTTGGGCGGTGTTCGACCACGACACGCTGCGGTTCGCCGCCGCGTGGACGGGCGACGGGTTCATCGACTGGAAGGGCATCCACTTCAACGGCCAGCACCAAATCCACCCGAAGCTGGTCGGCGAACGGCACGTCGAGAACCCGATCGGGCCGGGCTGGGCCGACCCGGAGACCGGCAGTTTCAAAGACTCCCGTCCCCTCGGCCTCGACAAGCGACCCTATGGCCCGCTGCCGCGGGCGTGGTCGCAGTACAAGGGCATCTACGCCTACGGCGACCGGACGGTGATCGCGTACACGGTCGGAGATGCCGCCATCCTGGAAATGGAAGGCGTCGAACCGGATTCCAAGAAGAGTACCGTGTTCACCCGGACGCTGGAGGTGGGCAAGTCGTCCCGCGATCTCCTCACCCGCATCGCTCCGGAAGCGGTCTCGGTCGCCGTAGTCGGTGACAGCCGAGTGTCACTGTCGGAGCGGGACGGCTTCCGCGTGCTGACGATCCCGGCGTCCGCCACCCCGACGCGGGTGAAGGTGCTGATGACCAGAGGCGCCGCGAAGGACCTCGACGCGTTCGCAAAAACCACGCCCGCCGCGCAAGCGCTCAAGCCGCTCACCGAGGGCGGGCCGAAGCGGTGGCCGGAGGTGCTCAAGACGACTTCCATATTGGGCAAGAGCGATGGCCCGTTCGCCGTGGATACGTTCGGCACGCCCGACCGCAACCCGTGGAATGCCCTGCTCCGACCGACCGGGTTCGATTTCTTCCCCGACGGCAAGCGGATGGCCGTCTGCACTTGGGACGGCGATGTGTGGGCGGTCGGCGGGATCGACAAGCCGGAGGCCGGGTTGACATGGCAGCGGATCGCGTCCGGCCTGTTTCAGCCTCTCGGGCTCAAGTTCCGCGACGGGGCGATCTTTGTCTGCTGCCGCGATCAGATTGTGAAGTTGCACGACCGGAACGGCGACGGCGAGACCGACTTCTACGAGTGCTTCAACAACGATCATCAGGTGACGGAGCACTTCCACGAGTTCGCCATGGGACTTCAGACCGACGCGGAGGGGAACTTCTACTACGCCAAGAGCGGCCGGCATGCGCTGCCCGCGCTCGTGCCGCATCACGGCACACTTCTGAAGGTCAGCAAGGACGGACTGAAGACGGACATCATCGCCACCGGCTTCCGCGCGGCGAACGGCGTCTGCCTGAACCCGGACGGCACCTTCTTCGTGACGGATCAGGAAGGCTTCTGGACGCCGAAGAACCGCATCAACAAAGTCGAGAGGGGCGGGTTCTACGGCAACCTGTTCGGTTACACCGACATCACCGATCCATCGGACAAAGCCATTAAGCAGCCGCTCTGCTGGATCACCAACGACTTCGACCGCTCGCCGGCGGAAATGATCTGGGTGCCGGCCAAAACCTGGGGGCCGCTCGCGGGGTCGCTGCTGAACACCTCCTACGGCATGGGCAAGATCTACGTCGTCCCGCACGAGACGGTGAACGGTCAGGCGCAAGGTGGGATGTGCGCCCTGCCACTGCCGGCGTTCCCCACCGGCATCATGCGGCCGCGATTCCACCCGACCGACGGCCACCTGTACGTGTGCGGCATGTACGCTTGGGCCGGCAACCGGATCGCCCCCGGCGGGTTCTACCGAGTCCGTTACACCGGCAAGCCGGCCGATTTGCCGGTCGGGTTGAAGGCGAAGGCCGGCGGGGTGGAACTCACCTTCACCGACGCGCTCGACGCGAAGGCGGTGGACGCGAAGAGCTTCGACGTGAAAGTGTGGGGACTGAAACGGAGCAAGGATTACGGGTCGAAGCACATCGACGAAAAGCCGCTGACTGTGACGAAAGTCGCCGTCTCGCCGGACGGGAAGACGGTGCGGCTCGACCTCCCCGATCTCGCCCCGACCTGGGGAATGGAGATCAAGTACCGCCTGAAGGGAGCCGACGGCCGGGCGGTGATGGGCTCCATCCACAACACCATTCACGAATTCGAGAGATGACGTCCGAGGACGTCGTCGAGGAACAGTTGAGAACGGCGACTACTTCAAACTCTCGATGCAGAACTTGATCGCGGCGGCTTTCTGCTCGTCGGTCACTTTGTGGGCGACGCCTTTCGACACATCGATCACGAGCTTCCCTTTCGAGTTGTTGAACGCTTCCTCGGCCGCGGCGAACGCGAGCTTGGCTCCGGCGATGGGGCAGTTCGGATCGAGTTCGCCGTTGCCGATGAAGAGCCGGCGCCCGGCGAAGAGCCGGATCAGGTTCGGGCAGTCGTAATCGTCGACGATGCCGGGGAGCAGCTTCGCCCACATCGCCCGGCAGACTGTGCCGTTCACCTCCGGCTCGCCGAGGTCCTTCGCCGCGACCTTGTGGGCGCCCATCACCGTGTTGGCGCGGGCCTGCCATTTCTCGTTGTCGATCATGTAGCGGAAGCTCTGGACGGCGATGAGCGGCGCGGCCACGGTCACGCGGTCATCGACGGACGCCGCGAGCCAAGTCTGGATGCCGCCCATGCTGATGCCGAGCATGCCGATGCGGGAGGCATCGACATCGGGCCGGGTTCCGAGGTAGTCGATGAGCCGCCAGAGATCCCAGCAGGTGTCGTAGAACCACGGGTGCTCGTGAGTCTTGCCCGCGTGGGCGGCGGTCCACGCCTCGGCGATCGCGCCGACGTAGCGTTCCGAACCTTTCTTGCCCTCGGCCCGGTCGCCGTGGTAGCGCGCGTCGATGGCGACCGCGACGAAACCTTCTTTCGCGAACGCATCGAGGTAGGTTCGCATCCCATCCTTGGTGCCGCCGGTGCCGTGGAGCAGGATCATCGCCGGACGTTTGACTGCGGGGCCCTTTTCGAGCTTCGGTCGGACGACGAGCACCGGCACGCGCTCGGTCGCCTCGCCCTTTTTCTCACTCGCGAATGTGAGCCGCTCTTCGAATAGTTCGGTACCGGCTTTGGACTCTCCGGGCTTCACGTCGAGCGCGACCTTCGGCCGGTCGAGCAGTTTCAGGAATGCGACCTTCGCATCCTTGGGCGGCAGGGGCTTCTTGTCGTCCGCCGAGGCGAACGGCACGAAAGCGAGCAAGACGAGGAGTGTTCGCAGCATTGGGAAGATCCGAAGGGAATGAGTTCGGTGGCTAGCCGCCATTGTACGTCGCGGATTCTTCGAAGGGGAACATCGGCCGGCGGCGGTTCGGGTACTCGAATCGGCCGAGATCCGCGGCGGTCACACCCGGGGTATTCACCCGGATGAGGTGCTTGCACACGGGCTCGTATGCGGCGACCGGGGCGTGGACCCCCTTCGCCACGATGATGCGGAACTGAGAGGGGTCGATCCCGGCGCTCGCGAGCTGATTCAGACTGAACGGCGCGGTGCGGATGCTGTTGAATAAGAGTGTCAGTCCGCTGTCAGTGCGCACCACTGCGGTGCGGCCCTGATCGAATGCGACGATGCCCCCGTGGCGGGCGTCCGGTTCGCCGAAGGTGCCGGCGCCGATGCGCAGCACGGTGAACTCGGCCGTGAACGGGGGGCCGTGGAGCGAGTCGGATCGTCCGCCGACGGTGAGTTTCAGTCTGGCGCCGACTCCGGCCGTTTCGGCGAGTTTCACCGAGATCGGATCGCATATCGCGGCGAGCGCCGGTGACAAGCCGCTGTCGCGGAGCGCGTGGATGAGCGTCGTGCCGTCGGCCGCGGAGCCGCCGCCGATGTTGTCGCCCATGTCGAGCAGGCAGATCGGACCATCCAGCGCGGCCGCGAGGAGGAGCGCTTCTTCGACTCCGATCAGTTGACCGACGAAGTCGTGGCGACTTCCCCACCAGAGATCCGCGAGTTCATCCGCACACTTCCGCGCGAACACGGGGTCGCCATCCGTCACGGCGATGGTGACCGCGCCCATCTCGGGCACATCCGAATAGGGGAAGCCGTACAGGAGGCTATTCGAGAGGACCCCCGGCAGCTTCCGCTGCCGTTCCGCGAGATCGAGCAGCGGTTTCCAGTGCGGCTCGGCGGTCGCTTGCCGCTCGATGTTCACGCAGAGGGGCGGGAACGCCGCGGCCATCGTCGGGCGGATTTCCCCGCGCAGGGTGCGGGCCATCAGGATCGCGGCCTCTTCGCCGCGGGCGCGCTGATCGAGGTGCGGATTGGTGCGGTAGGCGATGAGGGCATCGCAGGCCGCGATCATCCGCGGCGAGACGTTCGCATGGAGGTCGAGCGTGCCGATGATCGGGAACGCGGTGCCGAACCGCTCGCGCAGCCGGGTCAACCAGAAGCCGTCGAAATCGGGTTCGCCCTCGGCGACCGCGGCTCCGTGCGGTGCGACGAGCAAGCCGTCGAGCGGCCCGGCGTGGTCGAGCGCTTCGAACAGACTTTTCACCTGTGCGTCCGCAGCGTGCGCTTCGATGGTCCCGTACGGCATCGCCCGCGCGGCGAAGATCGGCACCGCCTCGATTCCTCCGCGCTCGAGGCCACCGAAGAAGCCGCCGACTTCGTGGTGCGAGTGCGCGAGCTGCTCACGCACCGCTTCACCCGTGAGCAGCAGGTGACCCTCGAAGTCGGCGAGCGCCGTTTTGCGGGCGATGAAGGTGTTCGATTCGTGCTGGAGGGCGACGACGCCGACGCGGTGGGGCATGGCGGGTTTCCTTTCGGGAAGCGAATCGAGTATCGTCGATTCCCCGCACTCCGACAACCGAGCCCAAAAAAATGCCCGCGACCGATTCGCCCATCACCTTGCAAATGATGCGGACGCACTTCACGGCCGCGGTGGTCTGCGATGCGCTCGATGCCGAGGGATTCACCCGGCAATCGCCGCGCATTTCGCTCGAGCCACTCACGGTGGCGGGCGTTCTGATCGGCCGGTGCAAGACGACCCTCTGGGCCGAGATGGCGCACCCCGATCCGCGCCCTTACGAACTGGAGTTGGCCGCGGTCGATTCGTGCGTCCCCGACGATGTGCTGATCTGCGCCGCGGGCGGGTCGATG
>JAYVTJ010000928.1:0-4318 GCA_043774415.1 Fimbriiglobus sp.
CGGATGCTCGCCAGCCGACTGCCGACCGGCACGGTGGCCCAGTTGGCCCGCGAGTTGGGATGGCCGAGGAGTACGCTCGTGCGGCGGATCGGGCGGCTCAAAAAGCACCTGAAATCCGCCGGTCTGGAGATTTATCTCTGAATCGTGCGTCATTCCGGGCGCGGCCGGCCAATTGAATAGGTAGAGGATTCCTCGCGGCGCAGCCGGCGGGATCGAACGATCGATCCGCACACCTGCGCCGAGGAACCCCCGTGGATTCCGATACCCTCTCCACACCTACGCCACCGCCGACACCGGCCGCGCGCGCCGCCGCCGCGCGGGCCAAGCTGCTCGACTGGTACGCCCCTTTCTTCGCCCCCGGCCAGGTCTTCGAGCTCCGGGCCCTGAAGGTGAAGGAGGGCGACTCGGGGCGGACCCACACCGAATCGGGCTACTTCACGGCCGAGACGCTCGAGGCGGCCGTCGGGGCCGTCGCGCGGCTCTACTCCACCGCCGGCGGACTCTACTTCACGCTCAACCCCCTCGACCCGGCCCTGCTGGCGCGACGCGCCAACCGCGTGGAGTGGTCCGGGGGCAACGATTCGGCCAAGGACGCCGACGTCCGGCTCCGGCGCTGGATGCTCGTCGACGTCGACCCGGTCCGCCCTTCGGGGATCGGGGCGACCGACGCGGAGAAGGCGGAGGCGCGGACGGTCGTCGAGGCCGTGCGCGACTTCCTCCGCGGCGAGGGGGCACCCGATCCGATCCTGGCCGACAGCGGCAACGGCTATCACCTCTTCTACCGCGTCGACCTGCCGGCCGACGACGGGGGCCGGATCCGGCGGATGCTGCAGGGCCTGGCCCACACCTTCGACACCGCGCAGGCCAAGGTCGACGTTTCGGTCCACAACCCGAGCCGGATCTGCAAGCTGCCGGGCACGGTGGCCCGCAAGGGGGATTCGACGCCCGACCGGCCGCACCGCCGAAGTGCCCTCCTCGAGCGTCCGGCGGAGACCCTGATCTTCCCGGAGGAGCTCTTCGAAAAGCTGGCGCCGCCCCCGAAGGCCGCGTCCGCTCCGCCGAAGGCCGCCCCCGCGACGCGGTCCTCGGGCCGCCGTCGCACGGCGCATACGACCGGCTCCCGGCTCGACGTGCCGAAGTGGCTCGCGGACCGGGGCGTCCCCTTCCGGACGAAGGAGGGCGTCGACGGCCGCGGCCGCACGATCCACGTGCTCGCGAACTGCCCGTTCGATCCGGCCCACGCCGATCCCGACGCCTGCGTCATGCAGGACGAGGCCGGGGCGCTCTCGGCGAAGTGCTTCCACGACTCGTGCGCGGACAGGGGGTGGCAGGAGTTCAAGGCCGCCATCGGCGCCCCGCAGGCCCACCACCGCGAGTCGCCCCCGTGCCCTCCGCCACCCCCGCCTGGACCGCCCGGAGACGGATCACCCGAAGATGGACCGCCCGATGAAGGCGCGCACGGCGACGGCCCGCCGGAGGAGGAGCCCCCGTGCCGCGACGTCGTGATCGACCCCTCCGAGATGACGGTCGCCGCAAGCCTCGGCATGGTCACCGACCGGCTCGTCGAATCGGGCGAGTGCTACCTCCGCGCCGACCAGCTCGTCCGCATCAGCGGGGCGACGATCGCCGCCGTCCTCACCTCGGCCGAACTGGCCGGAGTCCTCAACCATTGCAGCGAAGTGCGCTACATTTCGGACGGGGGCAGCGAGTTCCGGCCGCTGTCGGTGCTCTACGCCGCGACCTGGCTCCACCACCCCGGCCAGGCCCGCCGCCTTCCGCCGATCCGCCTGTTCACCCTCAACCCCGTTTACACCGGGGACTGGCGGATCGCCCCGCCCGGCTACGACGCCCGCACCGGCATCTACTCCGCCGGCCCCGCGATCGCACCCCGGCCGACGCCGGATCGCCTGACGGCGCTGCTCGCCGACTTCTGCTTCCGCACCCCCGCGGACCGGACGAACTACGTCGCCCTGCTCCTCACGGCCGTCCTCATGCCGCGCTTCATCGGCTCCCACCCCGCGGCGCTGTTCGCGGCCAACCAGCCCGGCCTCGGCAAGTCGATTCTGGCCCAGATCATCTCCGTCCTCCGCGACGGCGGCCCCGCGGAGACGGTCTCCTACAACCCCAACGACGAGGAGTTCGAGAAGCGCCTCGGCGCCGCCGTCCGCAGCGGGGCGACCACGATCATCGTCGACAATGCCAAGGGCCGGGGCCGCGCCCCCTGCATCGAGTCGGCCTGCCTCGAGCGCTCGATCACCGACCCGGTCCTGTCGTTCCGGCTGCTGGGGCAGTCGGACCGCATCCGCGCCGAGAACTCGCACATCTTCTGCATCACGGCCAACTCGCCCGAGGTGAGCCGCGACCTCGTCACCCGCAGCGTGCTGGTCGCGCTCCACCACGAAGGCAATCCGGCGCGGCGGACGTTCGCCCTCGACGACCCCGAGGGGTACGCCCTCGACCACCGCTCCGAGATCCTCGGCGAACTCCTGGGCATGGTGGAGGCCTGGCGGGCGGCGGGGAGTCCGCGCTCGGACGCGAAGTCGCGGTTCAACAAGAAGGGCTGGGGGCCGATCGTCGGCGGGATCCTGGCCGTCGCGGGGTTCGCCGACTTCCTCGGCAACGCCGAAGCGGCGGCGCTGGAACTGGACGAGTCCAAGTGCGAGTTCGCCGCGCTCGTGGCGGTGCTCGCGGCTCGACCCGCGGAAGTCTGGACGGCGGCGGAACTCGCCGCCCTGGCCGCCGAGCGCGGGCTCTTCCCGGGCGCCCCCGGGGAGTCGCCGCGGGCCCGGGCGACGCGCGTGGGCATCCTGTGCGGCCGCTACGTCGACGAGCGCTTCGACCTCGCGGACGGACGCTCCGCGGTGTTCCGCAGGGCCGAGAAGCGGAAGGGGAACGAGTACTCCGTCGAACCGGAAGCCGCTGCGGATTCCCCGGAGGCGTGACTACCGCTTGCCGCCCTTGGTCCCGGGAGCGGAGCGCGTGTACGGGGCGACGTAGGTCCCGTCCTTCTTTGTGTAGCCCTGCACGTAGACGCTGCCGCCGGGGCGCGACGGGGCGAAGGACGGCGATGCCGCGGAGGCGGGCGCGGTGGCCCCGCGCGGCGGCTCCGGTTTCGCCGCCGTGATCGCCCCGAGTTCGCCCGGCGCGGCGCGGGACTCCTCGAGCCGCGCCCGCGAGTAGACGGCCACCCGCCAGAACCCGTGCGCGTGCGGCGCCGTCGCGGCGGTCACTTCGAACGTCAGCCCGCCGCGAACCTTGAGGCCCCCGGTCCGCCCGATCGACCGGAGCAGGCGGCGGTCCCCGGCCGAGTCGAGCAGGGAGGCGAGGGCGTCGATGCAGCGCTCCTGCGCGGCCGCCGCGTCCGCGCTCGCCCCGCCCACGCCGAACTCGATGCGGGCGGGCGAGTCCGGGTCGCCGAAGACGTCGACTTCGATGTCGCCCGCGCGGAAGGACCGGTAGGGGATATCCCGCAAGACGCCCTCGGTCACGACGGGGGCCGGGACGGGGGCGAGGCCGACGCCCCACTCCTCGATCGCGACGGCATCGACGGCCCGGACGCCGCCGGGCATCCGGTCGGCGGGGATCGCCTTGGGATCGTCGGGATCGGGCGGCAGCGCCCGCGCCGGCACCCGCTTCCCGCCCCGCATGTCCGCGGCGTCCCGCGCGGCCGCCGTCCCCGGAAAGAGCTTCACGATCCCGTCGCAATCGGCGCGCACGATCCCGTCGAGCCGGTCCGCTTCGCGGGCGTTCCCGTCCCGCGCGCGCTCGTCGCGGGTGGCGACCAGCGCCGTGCAGAGGTTCAGCTTCCGGGTCGCTTCGAGCTCGGCCTTGGCCAAAAGGTACGCGGCGTCCTCCTTCGCCAGTTTCGCGAGCGCAGCCGGCCGCGCCTTCCGCAGTTCGTCACGGCGCCCCCGATCGCGGAGTCTTTGGGCGCGCTCGGCCTCTTCGGCCTCGTCGACCGCGAGCGGGGACTTCTCCGGCGAGGGCCCGGGCGCCGCCTCGGGCGCCGGTCCGGTGTAATCCGCTACGCCGGTATTGTCGGCCTTCGTCGCGATCGGCGCGCCCCCGGCGGCGGGCTTCGCCCCCGAGCCGCAGGCCAGAATCGTTCCGAGCAGCGCCGCCGCGAGGAGTGCCGATGCGAGGCGGAGGGCGAGTGTCATAGCGGACCTCGGAGGGAGAGCGTGGATTACACCGGCCGCCATCGGCCCTGTCCAGCGAAATGCATCCGCGATTGCGCCCGAGGCGAGGGCAGTCTCCGCCGGTCGCTGGCGGGATCGTCGGACCTTCCTGCGGTCGACTCGGCCACAACCGCCGAACC
>JAYVTJ010000929.1:0-2443 GCA_043774415.1 Fimbriiglobus sp.
GCATCACCGCTGCGGGACTTTCCAAGCTCGCGTCCAGCCCATCGGCCGATGGAAACGCCAGCGCGACCAAACCCCGGCTCCGCTGTTCAAGGAGCAGTATCTCCAGAAGCTCGGCTTCGTCCCGGAGCGGCCAGGCTTCCTGCGCTTTCGGAAAGAGGATCACGAACCGCAGTGCATCTTGGCTGAGCCAATCCGAAAGCCGGCGGATCAGCGTCAGCACGAGCGCCTGCACGAGGACGATCCGCTGGCACGGCAGCGTCGGATCTTTGAACCGCGCCTCGGCGAGCGATGGTTCCATCACGAAAACGAACACGCGCCGGCGCCGCAGGAACTGATTTTCGTCGCGCGAATAGAAGAAGAGTTCGTCGCGGACGAACTTCACGTCGAACAGGTCGGGCCGCTCGTCGGGCTCCATGAACGCCAGTTGCGAATGGAGCAGGCTTTCGATGGAACCGCGGTTGGAGATCGACGAATAGCCTCCGACGGGGTACTGATCTTCGTCCAGCACGCGCGTCGGCACTTCCTTCCGGCCGGCCCACGGGCGCACAGGGCGCGCGGGCAAGCGCTCCTCGAACTTCGCGGCGATTTGCAGGATCTGCCGGTGGGCGACGTAAGCCCCCATGTCGGCGAGGGCCGTGCGCTGCTCGAGCGCGATCACATCCTCTCCGCCCAGAATCTCACCGATCCGTCGGGCGGCCTTGGTCAAATCCTCGTACTGGAGCAGCAGCATCGGCAGAGCGCAGTCGCGGACGAGCAGATCGTAGCCCTCCTGCAAATTTTCCTCGGCCGAGCGCGCCAGCAGTCCGCGGATCACGCCCGGCGACAATTCCACGCCGCCCAAGCCGGCCCGCTCGCGGAACTGTTTCACGATGTAGGCCAAGCCTCTGACTCGGTCGTGACCGGTGTAGCGACGCAGCGCTTCTGCGGCCCGCTCGAAGGTCCAGTCGGCGTAGATCTTCCCGAGGAGGAAGTCTTCGTAGGTGCGGGCGGACCCGGCTGGCCAGCCCGGAATCGGGGTCGAATCTTTCGCGAGCTTGCCGGTTTCGGTGCCGAAGGCGATGGAGCCGAGGTCGGCGATGAATCCGAGAGGTTGGAGGGGCTGGCCGGACGAGGCGATTTCGAGCGCCCATTCGAGTGCCGGCTTCATCGCGGTGGCCGTCGGTTTCAGGACGCGCTGGAACCAGAACCCCTGGAGCAGGTATTCCCGCGCCGACGCCGCATCTCGGAGTTCAACGATTTCCATGGGGCCGTTATAGGGAGTCGGAATCGGAGGCGATCGCCCCGAGAACCGGAAGAACCGTTAAGGTTCCCCCAGCTTCCGGCCGATAGAAGACTGTCGAGCGCGCCGGGCCGATTCGGGCGGGCGCAGGCAAACCGAGTAGACGGGGCACGGCATGAGAGCGATTCGGATTCTCCTCGCGGGCTTGGGCGCAGCATGCGGTTCGGCGTCGGTTTCCGCCCAATCGCCGCTCTTCAGCACGAAGCCGACCGTCGCGACGCAGAGCGCGGTTCAATTGCCTCCGTTGTCCGCACCGTCGCCGAGTGCGGCCCCGACCGACCTCCTCACGGCTCCGGCCACGGGGTTGCCCTGCGCACCGATACCCGGCGCGGCCTACAGCCCGTGGACCGGCGACTTGCCCGTCGGCGGGAATGGCCCGATCACCTACGAACTCTTCTTCCGCAGCGGTCCGAATATCATCGCCGATGCCGGGGGCGCCAACGGCGCGCTGGATCGCTCGGGGTGGGTCTTCCAAGCCGGCACGCGGTCGCTGCTGTTCAACCGGGCCGGCGATGCCGCGTGGGTGCTCGAACTCGGATTGAGCACCACGACCAACCGCGGGAAGCAGCTCGATCACCCGATTCCGGTCCTCGCCAGCGAACTCCGCGGCAGCGATCCGTCGAATACCTTCACGATCCCCCTCGGCATCCGGACCATCAACCGGACGAGCTTCAACTACGGCATCGGCCGCGATTGGTTCCTCAACGGCCCCGGCTACCTCGGCCAAGCCCCGGACACGAACTGGCGCTTCGGCACCGATGTCGGCGGCCGCTATGGCACCGCGAGCATCGGCTTCGAACCGCAGGACGATCCGGGCGGGTACCGCCGCCGGCACGGCATCTACCACGGCCTGTACGTGGGCACCCAGTTGAACTGGGAGCGAAACATGGGCGGCTGGATTCTGCTCGCCGGTGTCCGCGCCGAGTACGGGTACACCTGGATGAATTTGATTCCCCCACTGAACGGGGACATCCAAGACGTGAACATCCTGCTGACCTTGGGCGTCCGGTTTTGATCGCGTCGGTCGGGCCGAGTCCGCGAGGCCCGACACATACGGAAGAGACGGTCCGAGTAACGACGAACCCGCGGCGTTCGCTCCGGGCTGGAGTTGGGTGTCCGGTTTTGATCGGGCCGAATCCGCGAGGTCCGACATAGCCTTGTCGG
>JAYVTJ010000930.1:0-4216 GCA_043774415.1 Fimbriiglobus sp.
CGTCGGCGCCGCAATCGCCGGATTGAATTGGAGGCCCGAAGCCGCCTCCGGCGTGCCGGACAGGCCCGGACCGCCGAGAAAGAAGCCGGACAGCGAGGAGCTGTACCGGCAAGCGAACGGGGCACAATGTGCACCGTGGGATTGGTGCTTATTGTCCTCCGACAAGGACACATGGGAAATTCTAAGGTGCGCAAGTCCATCTGAAGGGCGCATTCTTTTATAGCAATCGGATCGGATCGCGTTGTGCATCAGGTTCTAGGATGCCTTCGCCCACTGCCGGAAAACGTGACGGCCGTGCTGCCCTGTCGGTTCCGACCACCGCTCTCAACCACCTCGGAGTCTGCAAATGCTGAAGAAATTTGTCGCGGTCGCCGTCATCACCGTGGCCGTTCTATGCGCGGGTGGGTCGGAAGCACACGCTCAGGCCGCCCCAATCGCCTACGACTATCTGACGCAGGGCTCCGATTCCGCCGCGGGGGCGTACGCGGACTTCGGCACCGCGGACGGGTACGATGCCTCCGTCTACGCCGACTACGCCCAGTACTTCGTCTCGATCGGCGAGTTCTACGGCGCCTATCTCTTCAGCGCATATGCCGCCGACTTCGCCCTCGCCGACTACAACACGACGGGCGACGGCAATTCCTACGCAGCCTACAACCTGCTGTCCGACGGGTCCATCTACGCCTACTTCGCTTACCTCGGGTATTGAGTGGAACGCGGACGGGTTTCCACGTAGCCTCGATGCACCCCCGAACCGTCACCGCGCCGCTGCAAAGCAGAGCGGATGACATTCGGGGTCTTCCATTTCCCAAACCGATTCCGCCGCAGACGGTTGACGCTCTCCGGCCCCGGCAGCGACTGGTCATCTCTTGGAGCGAAGTTGCGGACGTGCCGTCCATTGTTGCGGCCGGCCGATCGGCGTCCGATGTTGGCCACACTACTTCCACTTGCCCGCCCCGTTTGCCCAAATTCGGCCACTCTTCATTGACCGCTGCCCCGTCGATAATTTGAGAGTGGCGAACCTCGGTTGGCGCGCAGCGAAACAGGCCCGGCGGCTGTGCAGGGTGGGACTTGTCAAAGGGTTGGGAGGGAGGTGTGCGAGCGGTAGAAAAGGCTGGGAGCCAGGTGTGCGAGCGGGAGAAGAGGTGCCCCGATTGTGGGGCACCGGATCGGGTTGTTGCAAGTCACCAGCAGCCGCCGTAGCCGCCGTAGCCGCCGGAATACCCGACCGAAACATACGGAGAGTAGTAGTAGCTGGGGCTATAGTAGGAGTAGCCATAGCCACCGCCGTAGTATCCACCGCCGTAGTAGCTGCCGTAGCCACCGCCGTAGTATCCACCACCGTAGTAGTTGCCGTACCCACCGCCATAGTACCCACCGTACCCACCGCCGTAGTACCCACCGCCGTAGTAGCGGCCGTAGCCACCGTAACCGTAATTGCCGTATCCGTCGCCGTAGCCAATGGAGAAGCCGCTACGGGATCCGCCGCCGTAGCCCCAACCGCCGCGGTGGTGGGCGGCCGTCGGCGATTCCGAATCGAGTTCGCTGGCGGATGTCACTGCGGCAGGGGCGGTCGGAACCGCCTTGTTCTTGGCGGCATCGTTGTCCAGTTCGCCCGCGCGGAGGGCCGAGGTGGCCCCGAGCAGGACGACGGAGCAGAAGAGAGAGCGGAGCATGAGATGCGTCCTCCCAAGGTGTGTGTCTCGCTGAGGGGCCCAAGTGTGCGATCCGCACCGAGCGGCACTTCGCGTACCCGCAGCAAAACAAAGAACGCCGACAAAGGCAATACTTGCGCTAAAGCGGACGCGACACAAGTCCATTTCTTGAACCGAATCCCGGAATCCCGGCGACCTCCGCATTGCAGGATCCGATCAGTCCGGCGAGCAGAGCGTCGAGGTTCTCGTCGGACACGGCTCCGAGTGCTGCACTGTCGACCACGCCCGGAAAATTCCGGCGGAGCGACGAGGTGTAGCCGGGATCGTAGTGCGATTCGAGCAGATCCGCGGCGAGCGCCGGCCAGTCGCCCGCATCGATGAGCCGATTCCAGACTACCGGACGCCGCCCGCCGAGCCTGCCCAATTGCCGCTTCAGCAATTCCGGCTCGACGAGGAAGCGCGCATATTCCCCGAGCAGATGCTCGACGCGCCCGGCGAGGGGCATGCGGATCTCCACGCCGCCGGATCGCTTCATGGCCGACCAGAGCGCCGGCGGCAGGTACCGATCGCCGATGCGGTGACTCTCCGCTTCCACCTACACCGGGAACCTCGGATCCAATCCACCGAGCGCTGCCAGTAGCCGCGACTCGAACGCTTTTTGCGACGGCTGGGCGCCGAGCCGCCCGAGGACCGACCCGCGGTGGCCGGCCTGCCCTTCCAAGTCGAGAGTTTGGGCACCCCGCGCCGCGAGGCGGTGCAGGAGTCGCGTCTTCCCCGTGCCCGTCAGACCCGCCAGCAGGCGAAAGGCGAAGCGGCGCGGCAGCGCGTCGAGTTCGGCCAGAACGTGCGCGCGGTAGGTCCTGTAGCCCCCTTCGAGCACGGTGACCCGCCAGCCGACGGCCGCCAGCACCGTGGCGAGGCTGGCCGAGCGCTGGCCCCCGCGCCAGCAGTAGACGAGCGGGCGGTATTCCCGCGGCCGTTCGGCGAAATGCGACGCGAGGTGCCGGCCGATATTCCGCGATACCAGAGCCGCTCCGGCCCGGCGGGCCGCGAAGGCGCCCTCCCGGCGGTAGAGTGTCCCGACTTCGATCCGCTCGTCGTCCGAGAGGACGGGGAGATTGACCGAACCCGGCAGATGATCCTCGGCGAATTCCCCCGGCGAGCGCACGTCGATCACGCCGTCGTAGGGGCACGGCGTCCCGGTCTTCCACAGGGCTGCGAGCCACTGCGGTGCGTTCACGGCCGGGGCGGGCGGGGGTGATGCCATTCGGTTCGTTACCGCTTCCGCAGTCGGTGCGCCTGTCTTCGGGTGAGCATTAGAAATACTCTAAAGATAGATACCCGCGCCCATTCCGGAGTCTCCCATGCGGACCATCCTCTTTTTCCTCGTGGTGTCGGTGGCCATCGCGGAGGAGCCGCGCCCCTTCAACAAGCCACCGTTGTTCCCGACCCTCGTGAATCCGAACTGCTCCCACTGCGTCGATGAGGCGAAGCGGAGGAAGGACGAGCTGAAGCCGTCCGAACCCGCGCTCTGCTGGACGCGGGGCTACTCCGACGGCGGGGCGATGCCCATCCGCTTCTTCCTCGGCAAGTACCGGATTATTTCGGACAGCTACGGCGTGTTCGTCTACGACCCCGACGCCGGCTTCGTCCGCGGCTTCGCCCCCAGCTACAACTTCGTGTTCGACGGCTGGCGGAACGGCGTCCTCGCGATGAAAGACACCTCGGACGGCACAGTCTTTTCGGGCTTGAGCGGCGTCGGGCTCGAAGGTCCGCGGAAAGGGGAGCGCTTGCCGGTCGTGCCGACGATCGCCAGCACCTGGGGCGAAGCGATGGCCCGCAACCCGAACGGCGTCGCCTACGAAATGCACGAGAAGTACAAGGCCGTGGAACTGCTCGCCGAAAAGAACGCCGACTCCGTGAAAACTCGGCCCGCGAAGGCCGACCCGCGCTTGAAGCCCGAGGAATCGGTTCTGGGCGTCCGCGTCGGCGCGATCGCGAAAGCCTATCCCATGAATGATTTCCCGCGCCTGCGGGCGGATAAGATCGGGGCGATCGACATCGTGCTGTTCGGCGGCGAGGGGATTTCGACCGCTTACAGGCCCGTGGCCAGCCAACCCCGCAAGTGGAAGGGGCCGAAGCCAGATAAGAACGGCGTTTCGCCCGCCGACGCCGGGGAACCGTTGCCCGACGGAAAAGTGCTGCCTGGCCGGGCGCTGACCTTCGCAGTAAAAGACGGGGCGATCACAGATGCAGAGACCGGGACAACGTGGGGGATCGACGGCCGGGGTATCCGGGGGGAACTGAAGGGGTGGACGCTCGAATGGGTCGATAGCGTGGTCTGCCACTGGTTCGCCTGGGCGACCGAGTATCCGGAGACGAGCGTGGCCCGAGCCGCCGATCCGCCGAAGGAGAGTGCGAACGACAAAGTGAAAATGATCGCGGGCAAGTCGGAGTTCCTGCGCCTCCTGCCGAAGCCCTTCGGCGTCGTCCGAGCGGTGGATGCGAAAGCGCGGACGGTTTCGCTGTTGCTCGACGGCGATGCGTTGGCCAAGTCTTGG
>JAYVTJ010000931.1:0-2626 GCA_043774415.1 Fimbriiglobus sp.
CTGCCGGGCCGCGACGGCGCCAGATCCCAAGCCTGCCCGCCGGAGGCACGGGCAGAGAACTGGAAGCCGGAAAAGGTTGCGCACCGGACACGGTTCGCGGTGCAGACCGCGTGGGCATTCGGGCGGATGTTGCTCCGGACTCGATGGTGGGCGGAATGAAGCCTCCATGCTTTCGGGCCGTGACTCAACAGTGATGAGAGCTTATTTGTCGCCTGCGGAGATAGGCGTTCCGAGCCCATCAACACATTGTCGGGCAACTCCGCCAAAACCTATCAATCTGTCGATCAGAGCGTCGAGGTTTTCGTCGGACACCGCCCCGAGTGTGGCACTTTCGACCACGCCCGGAAAACTCCGGCGCAGCGACGAGGTATAGCCCGGATCGTAATGCGATTCGAGCAGATCCGCGACGAGTGCCGGCCAGTCGCCCGCATCGATGAGCCGATTCCAGACGGCCGGACGCCGCCCGCCGCCGAGCTTGGCCAAATGCCGCTTCAGCAATTCCGGCTCGGCGACGAGGTGCGCATAGTCCCCGAGCAGATGCTCGACGCGCCCGGGGAGGGACATCCGGATCTCCACGCCGCCGGATCGCTTCATGGCCGACCAGAGCGCCGGCGGCAGGTACCGATCGCCGATGCGGTGACTCTCCGCTTCCACCCAGACCGGGAAAGCGGAATCCAACGCGCCGAGCGCAGCCAGGAGCCGCGACTCGAACGCCTTCTGCGACGGCTGGACGCCGATGCGCTCGAGGACCGACCCGCGGTGGCCGGCCAGACCTTCCAGGTCGAGCGTTTGGGCACCCCGCGCCGTGAGGCGGTGCAGGAGTCGCGTCTTCCCCGTGCCCGTCAGACCCGCCAGCAGGCGGAAGGTGAAGCGGCGCGTCAGCGCGTCGAGTTCCGCCAGAACGTGCGCGCGGTAGGTCTTGTAGCCCCCTCGGAGCACGGTGACGCGCCAGCCGACGGCCGCCAGCACCGTGGCGAGGCTGGCCGAGCGTTGGCCCCCGCGACAGCAGTAGACGAGCGGGCGGTATTCCCGCGGCCGTTCGGCGAAATGCGTCGCGAGGTGTCGGCCGATGTTCCGCGATACCAGAGCCGCTCCCGCCCGGCGGGCCGCGAACGCGCCCTCCCGGCGGTAGAATGTTCCGACTTCGATCCGCTCCTCGTCCCAGAGGACGGGGAGATTGACCGAACCCGGCAGATGATCCTCGGCGAATTCACCGGGCGAGCGCACGTCGATCACGCCGTCGTAGGGGCACGGCATCCCGGTCTTCCACAGGGCTTCGAGCCGCTGCGGTGCGTTGACGGCCGGGGCGGGCGGGGATGATGCCATTCGGGTCGTTACCGCCTCCGCAGTCGGTGCGCCTGTCTTCGGGTGAGCAGCGGAGATACTCTGAAGATGGGCACCCGCGCACGTTCCGGAGATCCCCATGCGGACCATCTTCTTTTTCCTTTCGGTGTCAGTGGCCGTCGCGGAGGAGCCGTGCCCGGTCGTCAAGCCCCCCGCGTTCCCGACCCTCGTGAATCCGAACTGCTCCCACTGCGTCGATGAGGCGAAGCGGAGGAAGGACGAACTGAAGCCGTCCGAACCCGCGCTCTGCTGGACGCGGGGCTACTCCGACGGCGGGGCGATCCCGATCCGGTTCTTCCTCGGCAAGTACCGGGTCATCTCGGACAGCTACGGCGTCTTTGTCTACGACCCCGACGCCGGCTTCGTCCGCGGCTTCGCCCCCAACTACAACTTCGTGTTCGGCGGCTGGCGGAACGGCGTTCTCGCGATGAAAGACACCTCGGACGGCACACTTTTTTCGGGCCTGAGCGGCGTCGGGATCGAAGGCCCGCGCAAGGGGAAGAGTCTGCCGGTCGTGCCGACGATCGTCAGCACGTGGGGCGAAGCCATGGCCCGCAACCCGAATGCGGTCGCCTACGAAATGCACGAGAAGTACAAGCCAGTCGAGTTGCCCACCGAGAAGAACGCCGACTCCGTGAAAACTCGGCCCGCGAAGGCCGATCCGCGGCTGAAGCCCGAGGAATCGGTTCTGGGCGTCCGCGTCGGCGCGATCGCGAAAGCTTACCCCCTGAAGGATTTCCCCCGCCTGCGGGCGGATAAGATCGGGGCGACCGACATCGTGCTGTTCGGCGGCGAGGGGATTTCGACCGCGTCGGCTTACAGGCCCGTGGCCAGCCAACCCCGCAAGTGGAAGGGTCCGAAGCCGGACAAGAATGGCGTTTCGCCCGCCGACGCCGGGGAGCCGGTGCCCGACAGCAAAGTGCTGCCGAGCCGGATCCTGACCTTCGCTGAAAATGATGGGGCGATCACCGATGCCGAGACCGGAACGACGTGGGGAATCGACGGCCGGGGTATCCGGGGGGAACTGAAAGGGTGGACGCTCGAATGGGTCGATAGCGTGGTCTGCCACTGGTTCGCCTGGACGGCCGAGTACCCGGAGACGAGCGTGGCCCGAGCCGCCGAAGCGCCGCAGGAGAGTGCGAACGACAAAGTGAAGATGATCGCGGGCAAGGCGGAGTTCCTTCGCCTCCTGCCGAAGCCCTTCGGCGTCGTCCGAGCGGTGGATGCGAAAGCGCGGACGGTTTCGCTGTTGCTCGACGGCGATGCGTTGGCCAAGTCTTGG
>JAYVTJ010000932.1:0-1667 GCA_043774415.1 Fimbriiglobus sp.
GCCGGCTTCGTCTTCTTGTCGCCGTCGAACTCGGCGGCGGTGAATTCGATGTCGTAGGTCTGCCACACCATCGGAGGCAGGCACATGTTCACGCTCGGCTTGTGCAAGGTGTAGATTCCGCCGCACTCGTTGTTTTCGCCTTTGAGTCCGAAGCTGTCGAGGATTTGCAACTCGTAGCGATCTTGGAGGTAGAAGCCGCTGTTGCCGCGACCCTGACCCAAGCTGCCCGGCATCCACGGCAGGCGGAATTCGATGTGGGCTTTGAAGCTGCCGTAGAGCTTCTTGGTGCGGATGCCGCGGTTGAGGAATTTGCCGTCGCTCAGTTCGATGATCTTGCCGCCGGTCCACTTGCTCTCGTCGCCGGGCTCGGCGAAAAGGACGTCGGCCCCTTCGGGGGCTTTCTCGCCCATCGACTTCGACTTGCGCTCGGCTTTGGTCAACGTGGTGTCGATCTTCATGCCGTCTTTCATGCTGAGCTTCCCGCCGGCGATGGTCCCGGAGATCGTGTCGCTTTTGATCGTTGCCGTCCCATCTTCGCCGAGCGTCGCCGTGGCGAACGTGTCATGTTTGCCGTCCCAACCTGCACCGGGCAAACCGCCCATCAGCAGTTTGACGGCGAACTTGCCTTCGCCTTTGGCGATGACCTGCACCGCGACTTTTTTCTCGCCGCTGTTGAGCCCAATGCTGCCTTCGTACTCGCCTTGGATCGCGTAGTCCTTGTCGTCCTTCAGATCCTTCGGATCGCTGACGACGACTTTTTTGGGCTTGGGTTTCGGCTCATCCGCTGCGGATGATCTGAGGGCGCAGACGGCGCCGGCAATACAGCCGAAAACGAGGAGCATACGAGACGCGCGGATCATGGCGGAGAGCCTCTCGAGAGGGGGAGCGGGCGGGACTGCGGACAACCGCAGCGCAGGGTATTGTTCCCGACTGCGTCGCAGAGTCAATGGTGCAAATTGCGGACGCGGCGCGGGCGGAACCGTAAATCGAGAGCGGATCGATCCACCCGAGTCGCGGATGCACCATGGCCGATTCGCCGCTGTTCCGCATGCCCGCCGAATGGGAGCCGCACCGGGCCACGTGGCTCGCGTGGCCGCACCGGCACTCCGACTGGCCGGGCAAATTCCGCATCATCCAGCACGTCTACGCCGAGATCATCCGCGTGCTGAGCCGGCACGAAGAAGTCCGGGTCGTCGTCGATTCCGAAGCGGAGCGCGACCGGGCCCGCAAGCTGCTGAAGAAGTATCATCCGAATCCCGCGAACGTGCATTGGGAAATCCGCGAGACCGATCGATCGTGGCTGCGCGACTCCGGGCCGATCTTCGCATTCGCGGGGGACGGCTCGAAAACGGCACTCGATTGGCACTTCAACGCCTGGGCCAAGTACGACGACTGGAAGCGCGACGACCGCCTCCCGGAGTTCGTGGCGGAGAAACTCGGGGTCGCTCGGGTGCAGCCGACGCATGCCGGTCGGCGCGTCGTTCTCGAAGGGGGTAGCATCGATGTCAACGGGGCGGGGCTCATGCTGACGACCGAAGAATGTTTGCTCAGCGATGTGCAGGAGCGCAATCCCGGGTTCTCGCGCGCAGATTACGAAGCGGTGTTCGACAATTACCTCGGCGTGAAGAAAGTACTCTGGCTGAATAAGGGAATCGCCGGGGACGATA
>JAYVTJ010000933.1:0-3635 GCA_043774415.1 Fimbriiglobus sp.
AAGGTCTGTGATCCCTCCGGGATCGAAACGCGGGAATTCCTGCTTCGGAGTCAAGTGATGATGATTAACACCGCGGCACCCGATTCGGCGGCAGCACTGTATGCCTTCTTCAACATCGCCAACGATTTTCCATGCTCGCTCTTCCCGGTGAAACCGGCCGCTTTGATTTCCGACAGAAGTTCTGTTTCGTCGAGGAGTGCGAGCGCCGCAGCGAGTTTTTCCACGAGCGCCGGGCTGGCATATCCGATGTAACACCCATCGCCGTCATCGTCGTCCATGTCCTCGTCGTCATCATCCGCGTCATCATTTGAAGTCCGGAGCAATCCACCCTCGAGGCTGCCATCGACCGGCCGATCCCCCGAGATCGCCAATTTGACGGGCTTGGGTTTCGCGCGGAGTGCACTCTGGAGTTCCAACCAGGCATCGATGGAGAAGGAAGCAGCACCCTTCGGCACTTCCAATTCCGCGAGGTCATCCTTGTGCTGTTTGAACAGCGCCGCGGGTATCACCGTCATCGAAGCGCGCAGTCCCATCGTTTGGCTCCCTATTTACCCTTGAACTTCGCGATCACTTGCAACCCCAAGAAATTCTGCGCCGCCTCCGCGGCGGCGGCATCCAGTTCCACTTCCACTTCGACCACCCGGCGGTCGGCGTCCTCGCGCGGCCCCAAGGGTGTCAGCGCGTTCTTCGCGATCAGTGGGGCGATCTTCTCCGGCTTCGTCACGGTGCCGGTCAGCACGAGCGGTTTGCCGGCGCTGTCGCCGAGGGCGCGGGCCGTCACTTCGACCTTCACCGGGCCGGACTTCAACCACCCCCGAATGCGGCCGACGTCCGTTTCGTACACCTCCGCGATGACCGTCATCGTCCGCGTCTCGGCGATCTGGATCGCGGGCATCGTCGTCAGGGTGTCGCCGACTTGGGCGAGCACGCGCACCACGCGGCCACCTACGGGCGCGAGCAATTGGCCGTCCTGCGCCTTCCGCTCCGCGAGGCGCAAGCCGGCCTGCAAGGAGTCGTAGGGAACTTGGGCCAAGCCGCGTTCCGTCTCGGCCTTCAGCGCCGCCTTCTTCGCGGCAACCGACTCCACCGACTGCTCTTTCTGAATGAACATCTTCTCCTTGGTGGCGAGCGCCACAGCCTTTTCGGCCTTCGCGGTGGCCTGCAGCGCCCGCACCTGCTCGAACTCCTGCGCCGATACTTTCACCCCGGCGGCTTGGGCTTCGTTCAAGCGGTTCAGCTCGGCGTCGGCGCGGGTCTTCTGCGCTTCCACGGCTTCGACCTTCGCATCGATGGCTTTGGCGTCCTGTTCGATTCCCGCGGAGGCTTGCTTCGCCTCCGCTTCGATGTCCAGCAGCTTCGCGTCGCGACTCGCTTCGATGGCCTTGCGCAGCTTCGCCGCCTCTTGAATCTGCACCTTCAGCATCTCGAGGTTGAGCTTGCGCTCGTCCTCGCCGGAGAGGTCCGCGAGGCGCTGTTTCGGGCTGACGATGTCGCCGACCTTCACCGCGAGCGCCGCGACTTTGTCGCCCGGGACGCCGAAGACGGAGACGACGCCGCCGGAAGGTTGGATGCGGCCGAGGGCGTTCACTTCCTTGTCGGAGCCTTCGCCGGTGCCGGTGCGGCGCTCGGGGACTTCGCCCGATTTCGGCCCGAGGAACAGGTAGGCGAGGCCCGCCGCGAGGCCGAGGTTGAGGAGGAGGCTGAGCAGGAGCAGCGCGTTGGCCCGGCCGGCGCGGGTGGGATGCATGGGGGTACCGGGGAAGCGGACACTCGTCGGATCGGGGCCGGAGGCTATCGTACAGAAGGAGGATTCGACAATCCCGCTTTGGATCCCCCGATGCGCATCCAGATCCTTCCGGCCACGGTTCAGGGCACGCCCGGTCACGGCGTCACGGGGTTCATCGTCGATGGCGTCCTCGCCGTCGATGCGGGGCAGCTCGGGCAATTCGGCACCTGCGCCGAGCAGGCCGCGATCCGCGATGTGCTGCTCACGCACTCGCACCTCGATCACATTGCGGGGCTGCCGACGTTCCTCGACAACGTCTACGGCCTCGCCGATGCCGCGCCGGCGGTCCACGCGCCGGAGCCGACACTCGACGCCCTCCGATCCGACCTGTTCAACGGCCGCATCTGGCCCGACTTCATCGGCATGTCGGAGGCGATGGCCCCGTTCGTCGCAGTGCGCGCGTGCGAGCCGAACCGCCCCTTTCCCTGCGGCCGGTACACGGTGATCGCCATCCCGCTCGAGCACAACGTGCCGACGGTGGCCTACCTGATCGACGACGGCCGCGACGCCATCGCCGTCGTCACGGACACGTCTCCGGTGCCCGCGGTCTTCGAATCGCTCGGCAAGTGGCCGCGGCTGCGGGCGGTCTTTCTGGAGTGCTCTTTCCCGCGCCGGCTGAAGGATCTCGCGATCGCGAGCCAGCACCTGACGGTCGCCGACTTCGCCGCTGCGGTCGCGCTGCTGCCGCCGGCGCTGGCGGTGTTCGCCATCCACATGAAGCCGAGGTACTGGGACGAGATCGGCGCGGAAGTGCGCTCGCTGGGGTTGAAGAATGTGCAGATCGGCGAACCGGGCCGGCTGGTGGTGGTGTGATGCGGTAGCAGGTCGTCAGCCCCCACGATTTTGGGACACGGGATTGTTCCAACAGTGTGTGCCACCCCCCGCTGGACCAATTGGACGAATTGGACGATTGGACGAATCGGAGTAGCTGGAACAATCCCGTTGGAAGAATGTTGGGAACGCCGCTCGCGTGGACCAATGTCAATCGGGGTCGATTACCAAAATCGGGAAGCACACCCGGTCGCAGCACCCATCTGGAATGCGCCCGCGCCGCGTGCTATCGTCGGATGAAACGATTCCGCCTCCGGAGGTTCGGCACCGTGCGAACACTCTTGATCCTGGCACTCGCGCTGGCGCCGGCCGCGTCCGCCGCGCCGGTGCCGAAGGAGATTCTGAAGAAGTCCGAGAACCTCGACGGGACGACGTGGTCCGGCGACGGCGTCGTCGCGCCGACGGTCTACACCTTCAACAAAGGCGGCGGCCTGGCGTACAGCTACGGGGGCGCGACGCACACGGCCGGGACGTGGAAGCAGGATGGCAACAAGATCTACTGGGAATCGAACGGCAAGTACTGCGAGTTCGACGGCACGTTCGAGAACGGCACGATGACGGGGAAGGCCCACAACGTCGCCGGCGGCAAGTGGGATCTCAAGATGACGAAGGTGAAGTGAGAGTCGAACCGCCGATCGGTGCGGAATGTCCGCGGGAGAATCGCTCCATGCCTCAGTTGATCGCGGTCGGAAAAATTGGCGAGATTCCCGAGGGGGAGGCGAAAGTCGTGACCGTGAACCGGCGCGACGTGGCCGTCTTCCGCAGCGGCGGCGCGCTCTTCGCCATCGACGACTGCTGCCCGCACGCGGGCGCCTCGCTCGCCGGCGGGTTCGTCGAAGACGGGGTGGTCACCTGCCCCTGGCACGCCTGGCGCTTCCGGCTCTCCGACGGCGCCTGGGCCGACAACCCCAAGGTGAAGACGGGCTGCTACAAAGTGCAAGTCATCGGCGACGAGGTGTTCGTGGAAGTGGGGTGACGGTTCTTCGTAGGGCGGGTGGAGTCTTCGGAACCCGCCGCA
>JAYVTJ010000934.1:0-7881 GCA_043774415.1 Fimbriiglobus sp.
CTGGCTGGTGCGCTGCCGGGAGCCGATCCACCGCTGGCTGAAAAAGCTGGCGAATGCCCAGCGCCTCCCGTGGGCCGGACTCGATGCCGACATCCCCTCCACGGTGGCCTACGCCGACCTGATGCTCGCCTGGGGTTTCGCCAAGCTCGGGGAGCGGGCGCGCGCGTCCGAACTGACGGCATCCGCCGCACTCGCCCTGCGGAGCGCGGCGGAGAGCAGCGTCGATTCGGACGTTCACCTCCGGCTCGCCGGACAGTTCCTGCGGGAAATCGACGCCGCGATCCCGACGGGGACAGCCGATGCCGATCGGGAATCGGGTGTCGGATCGTCGGCACTCGCGGACTACGCGGTGGCGAAGCTCGCGGCGCATTCGCACATTTTGAACCGCGGGGCGGGCCGATCCGAATTCGGATCGGGCCCGCTCGCCGCACTGCTGGGGACGGATGAACTCGGCGCGAAGCTGCTGGCGCTGCTCGACGGGAGAATGCCGGACGACGAATCGAACGTCCGACCGCTCCTCGCCATCGCCGCCGCAGATCGCACGGCCGCGACGCTGCCGCGCGTGATCCTCACCCTGCTGGAAATCGCCGGGCCGCCCGCACTCATCGGCGCTGTTCTGCCCCTCGGCCCGCGGGCCCTCGAACTGCTCCCCGAAGCGCTGCGCTTGTCCGGCATCGACGGGGTCGAGAGTTCCGGCTACCTCGTCCGCCTCGCGGTCCGGTGCATCGATTTGCTCGGTCGCGCCGCGGTGGCCCACGGCGATCCGGCGACGCTGCGGAGTCTCGTGACGACACTGGTCCAAGGGCTGGATGCCGGGGACGCGCCGACGCGGGAAATTCTGCGCGGCTCGGCCCCGCGCCTCTTCCGCGCCCTGAGTCGCAGCGGTTCGACCGCAGAAATCCGACTGCTGCTGAGCCGCTGGTCCGCAGTCGGCGGCGATCGCACGGAGGCGGATCTGAGCGCCGCCCTCGGCCGGTACACGCTCGGCGAAGTGGAGCGCGGCAACCGCATCCTCAACGAGGCCCGCGAACGGCTCTTCGTCGAGGGGATCGCCGACGAGCGCGAGCGGACCCGCACGGCTCTCGCGTATGCCCGAGCGCTCGCCCACGCGCCGCCCCGGCTCGCGCTCGGCCGGCTCGAAGAGCTGTTCCAGCGGCTCGGCACGATCTCGACCGACGGCGCGACCGCGCGGTACTACGCGCTCAAACCCCTCGAACTGATCGACGCGGCCATCACCGCCATCGTGAACGAAGACTTCAGCCTCGGCCCGGAAGTGCGGAACTGGCTCGACGAAGACGAACAGCGCATCCGGGGCCGCATCACCCGCGACTTGGACGCCGCATTGACGGGGATGACGTGAGACCCGGCGAAGCGATCCGCGGGGTCCGGAGTCGTCTTTGTCCGCTCGCGTTCCGGAATCCGCATGATGGAGGGAGTAGGAAGCGCCGCGCTCCTCCGTTAAGATGACCGGGCACACACGAAGGGGCGCACCATGGCGAACGACAAGGCGGCCGGCGGTTGGAAGCACGGCTCGGGCGGAGCGCGGAAGCCGGCGGCCGGGCCGACGACCTCGCGGAAGGCGTGGCAGCCGGGCGCGGCCGCGCCGAAGGCGGCGAAAGCCACGAACTCGCGGCGCGGTCGCTTCCTGCTCGTCGGCGGATTCGTCGCCGCGCTGATCGCCGTCGTCGTCGTGATCGTGCTGATGTGGGATCCGCCCAAGTTCCCGACCCTCGTCGTCGTCGCGCCGAACGCCCAAGACAACTCGGCGTGGCCCGAGAACACGGCCGGGGCCAATACCGGCGATGCGTTCCAAGCGTGGAAGACCGAGCAGCCCGCCGGGACGAAACTCGTCGCCAATCGGGAGAAGACCGCCGCGCCCGGCGAATGGAAGAAGGCGCTCGACCCCAAGGCCGAATCGGTCGTGCTCTACTTCGCGTCGCCCGTCGGCGTCGATTCGACGGGGCCGTTCCTCTGGGAGATCGATCCCGCGGCGACGGCTCCGACCGAGTCGCACAAGCTCTACCTCCGCGACATTCTGAAAGCGCTCGAAGGGCACCCGCCGGGCCAGCCGAAGCTCGTCGTGTTCGATCCGCCGGGCCAGCCGGTCTCGTGGGTCCACGGGAGCATCGCCCGCGACTTCCCGCGCGCGCTGAGGGAACTCGAAGCGGACATCCGCAAAGATGCGGGCTTGGCGATCCTCTGTTCGCACGATACCGATCAGCGCGCCTGGACGTCGGAGCAGACGGGCCGGACGGTCTTCGGCCAAATGTTTCTCGACGGCGTGCAGGGTGGGGCGGGCACCCCGGCCGGATCGCCGATCACGGGTGCGACTCTGCACCCGTACTTGAAACAGGAGGTCGAGAAGTGGGCCATCGTCAACCGCGATGAAAAGCAGACGCCGATTCTGCTGCCGGCCGACGGCGGCGCCGATCGCGCCGGGAAAGTGACCCTCGGCTCCGGGCCGACGGCCGCCTTCACTCCGAAACCGGCTCCCGCTTCGACAACCGTACCGGCCGCGCTCGGAGAAGCGTGGGCCGTCGCCGAGACGCTCGCGAACCGCTCGCCGGCACCCGATACCACCGACCCCGCCCGCTGGCGCGAGTTCCTCGAACTGCTCCTCCGCTGGGAGCGATCCGTGCGCTTGCACGGTTCCAGCACCTCGGCCATCTCCGCGAAAGTGAAAGCGCTCGGCGATCAACTCCTCACGGCCTCGGCGACGGTCACGCACCTTCCCACGGCACTGCCCGCCGGGCGTGCCTTCGGCCATGCGGTCGCCGCGATCAAGCCCGAGGAAGTCGGCTCACTTTGGGGGGCACCGAACACGAACGCCCGCGCGGAGGAATGGGCCGCGCAGCGCAGCCGGCCGACGGCCGATAGCGAAACGGCCCGCCGGATGGCTTGGACGGCTGCGGTACTGAACCGCCTGATCGACGAAGGTCCGACCGCCAAGAACCTCAAGATCGCGGATGAAATTCTGAACCACATCGATGGCACGCTCGAAGGCCGGCCGGTCGAAGGCCACTTCATTCGGATGCTGAATCAGCATCTCGACCCGGATGAATCGAAGCGGCCGAACGCGGAACTTCTGAAGCGGGCGATCCGCCTCCGCCGCACGGCCGAGGAAGCGGCATGGATCGGCGGAATGCCGGCGGGAACCGATCCGCACGCGGAGCAGATCTTCCGCCGGACGCGCGGCATCGTCGATCAGGCTGATGGCTTCCGCAGGCTCGGCGAAGATTGCCTCTTCTCCGGCGATCCAAAGGCGTTCGCCGATGCCGAAGAGAACTTCGGTCAAGCGGAAGCGGGCTACGCGGTCGCGCGGCAGACGGCGAAGACCATCGCGGCGTCGCTCGGATTCCGCGATCGCGCCTTCGTCCGGCTGCCCTTCTACGCCCGCTGGCTCGG
The DNA here is from genome assembly GCA_043774415.1 of Fimbriiglobus sp. Lineage (GTDB taxonomy): Bacteria > Planctomycetota > Planctomycetia > Gemmatales > Gemmataceae > JALHQU01. Next base: position 3,406 of record JAYVTJ010000934.1, read on the forward strand.
CGACTACCGCGGCAAGATGGCGACCGCCGATCTCGAAGCACTCGTCGCGAACTGCGAAAGGGCCGCGAAATCGGCCCACACCATTGGTCAGTTGGAAGGCAATCCGGAAGCGACGCTCGCCGATTTCGAACGCGAAGCGCACGACGGTGCGAAAGCCTTCGATGCGATCGCGAAAGCGCTCGACGACGAAGCGAAGCCGCTCACGAATACGGTCCATCCTTCAAACTGGCACACCCTCGACGGCGTGCTGAGCGTGCCATTCCTGCCCGCCGAACTCCGCTCGCAGCGGCTGACCTATGTGCGATCGGTATCGGCCGGGCTGGCGCCGAATCCGAACCAAGCGACGGGCGTGCAGGCTCCGGCGGCGCCGGTCCGAGAACTGTCGGAACGCCAAGGACGGCTGGCCCTCGCCATTCTGGGCGATGACATCGCCGAACCGAAGCAGAAGCTGATGCAGCCGAAGGAGGGGGCGTGGTGGGAGAGCCACCGCCAAGTCGGCGAGTGGATCGGCAAGCGCTACCTGAGCTATCGGACTTCGGCGAAGGGCGCACTCGAGAAGGCGCAGTCCGGCCCGCTCGCCGATGGTGTTCCGCACTGGGCGAGCGCTTCGAAATCGGCCCGGTTGGCGTCGGTCGCCGCGCCGCTCGCCCCGGCCGATGCCGCGCTGCAAGCGGAGCAGAACTACTGGCGGCACGCGTTCCTGCTCTGGCAATCGCACCGCATGACCGACGACGGCTGGGCCGATGTCGGCATCGGGACGACCGACAAGTGGTTCTGCCGCAAGGCCGCGAAGATCCTCGTCGCGGAAGCCCGGCAACTCGCCGGGGCGAATGAGGCGAACCTCGCGCCCGAGGAGATCAAGCGCCGCAGTGCCGCGTGCTCCATCGAAGAGGCTTACCAACCCGCGCAGCTCGATGTGACCGCGACGCCGAAGCGGATCATCGCCGACGAAACCACCTGGGACGCGAAGCTTTCGATCGTCCCGACCGCCGGGCGCAAGATCGGCTACCCGTTCTATTCGCTCGGGATGCCAGGCGCTCCTTATCACCTGGCGAACGGCGAACTGGCCGGCCGGAGGCGCGTCGAGGAATTCGCCCGGCGCGGCGCGGCGAAGTTCGAGCGGGACTTCCCGTTCAAGAGCGGGCCGCGGGTGGAAACCCCCAGTGCGGAGGGCAAGCTGCGGAGCAGCGTCTTCTACCGCGGCCACACCTACGACGCCGAGACGAAGGTCCTGCTCGCGGGCGCTCCGAATCTGGAGTGGAACTACACGCCGCCGTCGGGCAAAGCCGCGTTCGCGATCCTCGCCGACAAGGAACTCGTGACCGGGGCCGTCACGCTGCTGCTCGACATCACGTACAGCATGGCGACCGAGATCGAAGTCGACGGGAAGAAGACGGACCGCATCACCGAGGCCAAGAAAGCCTTCGAGGCACTCCTGAAGCAGATCCCGAAGGGGACGACGGTGACGATCGCGACCTTCTACGGGCTGGGCGACGCGATCGCAGTCGAACTCGTCTGCGAGCCGTTCCAAATCGACCGGACCGAGACGCAGCGCGAGAAGAAGATGGAACTCGTCAACGCCGTCAAGCTCGCAAAGAACACCGCCAATACGCCACTCGCGGGCGCGGTCCGGGAGGTGCTCAGCCCCGACCGGGGCAAGAAGTTCTGGCCGAAGGAATTCTCCGGGACGCGCTCGCTCATCGTGCTCACCGACGGCGAAGACAACTGGGTCGGCAAGGACGCGTACAAGGGCAAGACCCCGGCCCAGGTGATGATCGGCGCGCTCAAGGACACGCCGGACGATGTCGAGGCGCACGTCGTCTTCTTCGGCATCGGCGATTCGGCGGAGGGGAAGCGGGCCTACGAGCAGTTCGAGTCGGTCGAACTCGTCGAGCAGTTCCGCGATCCGCCCAAGACCCCGGCGAAGCTCCACAAAGGCATCCAGAGCAGCTCCGTGTTCGCGAGTACCTTCAAAGACGCCGTACTCCCGCGCGTCAATTACATCGGCGCCGGCAAGCAGATGAAGCTCGGCGTCACGCTCGCGGGGGAGGCGATCTTCCGCACCTCGGATCCGCCCCTCGCCGCCGGCGTGTACGACCTCTTCGGACTCGGGACGCCGCAGAAACTCCAGCTCTTCCCCGGCGACCGCGTCCTGCTGGGCGCGCGCTCCGAGAAGAACAACCTCAAGCTGTCGATGCCGGCCGCGGTGTACGACTTGCCGAGCCGGCCCGAATACGACCGCGTCGTCCGCAGCGCCGACGGGCCGATGCTGCTCAGCATTCCGAAGTTCGCGTTCGGCCGGGAGACGACCACGAGCCGCGACCTTTCGATGCTCGCGACGCTCGAACCCCGCCCCGATCCGCGAACCCAGCCGCTGCTCCAGGCGCCGCGGCCGCTCTTCGCCTGGTTCGACGTGGGCTACGCCGATGGCAAGGAAGCGAGTGCCACGCTGGCGCCGCGGGTGCGCATCGCGAATCGCCCCGGCGCGATCTCGCCGACGTGGAGCGTCGATCTGCTCGACTGGGACCGCAACCGCGGGGGCGTCGAATCGATCCGCAAGCCGGCGGTGAACGCCCACTGGATGGACGGTCTGCCGCTGCCGCTGACGACCTACACCGTGGACATGAAGAACCTCGCGCTGTCCACGGCCAACGCCCGCAAGCAGGCGAGTGACAACGGGCTATCGGTGGACTTAGTCGAACTCGCCATCGAGGCGGTCGGCCAATCCAAGTACCTCACGGTGCGGCTCCAGTACTCGAAGCCGGGGGAAATGGTCTTCCTCCGCCCCGGCGGCTGGAAGGACAAGGATGCGAAGCTCGTCGTGCCGCAGGAGCAGCACTCCTACTACGATGCCCACGCCCGCTACACGGCCCGCTTCGGCCCGCTCGCCCCGGACGACTTCGACTCGACCCAGAAGCTCGAACTCTTCAGCGTCGCGGCCCTGCGGGATCACGCTCGCAAAGCCGACCGCGCGGCGAAGCTCTCGTTCCCAGAACGGCCGCTCGAAGCGTACGACTATTCCCACCGCATTACGCTGTCCGACCCGAAAGAGTGACGCATGGCTCAGAACGGCCTCCCGAAAGATTCCTGGCGCACCGCGGCCGCGGGCGCCCCCAAACCCGCCCGCGGCCCGAAGGGTCCGGGCGCGCGGAAGTGGGTCGTCGCGGCCTTCGTCGTCGCGGCGATCGCCGGGGCCATCGCGGGGCTGTTCGTCTACCTGAAGCCCGACCCGGAACCGGTCGTGCTGGTGCTGCCGATCACGCAGTACAAGCACGCCGACTGGCCCGCAAACCCGAGTGCCGAATCGGACGCCCGCGCTTTCTACGAGGCCTTCCCCGGTCACGCGGCTCCGGCTTTCCCCGATCAGGAGAAGGCCCGCATCCTCGCGGCCGTGCAGCGGGTGATCGACGACAGCCTGACCAAAGCGAAAGCCCGGCCGGTCATCGTCTCCGTCAATGCGCTCGGCGTGGCCCGGAACGGGGTGCCGTACATCCTGCCCGGCGATGCCGACCCGGCCGACGATTCCACCTGGTTGCCGGTCGACGAATTGCTCGCGGTGCTGCGCAAGTCGCCGGTGCCGCGCGTGCTGATCCTCGACATCCGCCCGGTGTCTTCGATCAGCTCCGTGCTCGCGACCGCCGATTGGAATGAAGCGCTCGCGGCGCTGAAAATGGGCGACGGCAGTCCTTGGGTGCTCAGTGCGAATAATCCCGCCGACGGGCCGACGCTACTGCGGCCGATTCGCCAGAGCGCGTTCGGGCTGGCCCTCGCGCAGGGCATCGGCGGCCGTGCCGACGGATGGAACCCCCAGAAGAGCACGAACGGCAAAGTCTCGTTTCAAGAGTTCGCCCAGTACGCCCGGCAGGCGACGCTCATTGGAACCCAAACATCGAGCGGAGGTCAACTGCCCGTGCTCTTCGGCCCGGCCGACGACTTCCCGCTGATCTCGTTCCCCGAAAGGAAGCCGAAGTCGATGCCGGAGACGGTCGAAACCGAGGCTTATCCCGACTGGCTGAAGACATCGTGGATCGGGCGCGACCGCTGGACGAACGGAGGGCTTCACCACCGGGCGCCGCGACTCGTGATCCAGCAGGGGCTCACCGCGGAACGGGCCGAAGACGCGTGGTTCGCGGGAACCGATGCGACCGTGAATCGGGATCGGCACGAACCGGCCCTGATGAAGCTCACCGAGGCCGGCAAGCTCTTTCCGCCGACGGTGCTCCCGAAGAAATCGATCGCCCGCTGGAGCGCTTCACCCGAAGCGGCTGCGCAGGAATCGGCCGCGACCACGGTGCTGAGGCCGTACCTCTCGAAGATCCAGAGCGAAGACGCGATCAAAAAGGAGGACCTGCAAGCATCCCTCCTGATGGTGCGGGGCGCGCTCGATGCCAAAGCCGCCGAGATCCCCCCCGAGGCGGTGCAATCGGCACTCTTCGCCGCGCTGCTCGGATTGAAAGCGCCGACCCACGAGCAGGT
>JAYVTJ010000935.1:0-5421 GCA_043774415.1 Fimbriiglobus sp.
GTCCCCACCACGACGAAGCCGCTCATCGCAGGACCGCCTCTCGCACGGCATCGGCGAGCGCATCGAGTGTCGCGGTGTCGTGATCGGCGTGGACCGAAATGCGGATGCGCGCCGTCCCCGGCGGCACGCTCGGCGGGCGGATGGCGCGGACATCGAAGCCGCGTTCCTGGAGTCTCGCCGCGACTGCTACCGCTCGGGAATCCTCTCCGAGGATCAGGGGCACGATGTACTCGCTGCCGATGGCCTCCGGGATTCGCTCGCGGAAGCGGCGCGTGTTTTCGAACAACTTCCGCCGGCCGACATCATCCGCGCGGACTCGCTTCAATCGGTCGAGCCACCACGATCCGATCACCGGAGGCAACGCCGTCGTGAAGATGAGATGCCGGCAGCGATTGATGAGCAGTTCCTTCAGGAGCTTCGATCCGCAGATGTACGCCCCGCAGACGCCGAGCGCTTTGCCGCCGGTGTGAACCGTCGCCAGCACGCGGTCGCGGATGCCGACTTCATCCACGCAACCGGAACCGGCCGGTCCAAAGCAACCGGTCGAGTGGGCTTCATCCACGATGAGGTGCGCCCCGTAGCGCTCGGTCAGTTCGACCATCGCCTTCAAATCGGGGCGGTCGCCGTCCATGCTGAAGAGCGATTCCGTGACGACGAACATCTGCCGGCCGGTGCGTTGCCGCGCGACCTCGGCCTTCAATGCTTCTTCGAGGTGGTTGAGGTCGTTGTGCCGGAAGGCGGACTTGCGCGGCCTCACCAAGCGAAGCCCATCGAGGATGCAGGCGTGGTTGAGTTCGTCCGTCGCGACCCAGTCGCCCGGTTCGACGACGGTGGCCAGCAACCCCTCGTTCGCGGCATAGCCGCTCGTCATCATCAGTGCGGCTTCGGCTCCGTGCCACTCCACGAGCGTACTTTCGACGTCGTCCCAAATCGGGTGCTGGCCCCGGAGCAAGCGCGACGCCATCCCGCTGATCGGCAGCGTGGAATTGGCGACCGGAATCGAGCCGTAGCCGAGGTAGTCGTTCGAAGTGAAGTCGATGCCGACCGGCGGGCGGAACGATCGGTACCGGCCCTTCTCGCGGAGTTCGGCCAATTCCTCCGACCAGCGCTCGAAGAGGCTCATGAGACGATCAGCCCCGGTTCCGGCAGGCCCATCGACCGGAACAGTGCGGCATCGTCCGACGCCGACGGATTCGGCGCCGTGAGGAGCTTGTCCCCGTAGAAGACCGAATCGGCGCCCGCTAAGAAGCAGAGAATCTGAAGTTCCCGACTCATGCGATCGCGCCCCGCACTCAGGCGCACCCGGGCCTTCGGGAAGGCGATCCGCGCGGTCGCAATCAGGCGCACGATCTCGATGGAATCGACGTCCCCCGCCATCGCCAGCGGAGTACCCTTCTGCGGCATCAGGCAGTTGATCGGCACGCTCTCGGGCGGCGTTTCGAGCTGGGCCAACTCCGCAAGCATCATCAGCCGATCTTCGGGCGTCTCGCCCATGCCGACGATCCCGCCGCTGCAGACGCTGATCCCGGCCTTGGCCACGGCCTTCAGCGTGTCGAGCCGATCGTCATACGTGCGCGTCGAGATGACTTCGGGATAGTGCCGGCGCGAGGTATCGAGGTTGTGGTTGTAGGCGGTGAGGTCGGCTTCCTTCAACCGGCGGGCCTGATCGTCGGTGACCATGCCGAGGGTGACGCAGGCTTCCATGCCGAGGCCGCGCACGGTGCGCACCATGTCGAGTACACGGTCGAATTCAGGGCCGTCCTTCGGCGAGCGCCAGGCGGCGCCCATGCAGAAGCGCGTCGCTCCGCTCGCCTTGGCCTGCTCGGCCTTCTCGCGCACTTCGGCCACGGTCATCAGCGGCTGGCGATCCACGGGCGAATCGTAGTGGGCGCTCTGGCTGCAGTACTTGCAGTCCTCGGGGCAACCGCCCGTCTTGATGCTGAGGAGCGCGCAGCGCTGGATGTCCGAGTGGCCGCGATGGGCGGCATGGACGCCCGCCGCACGGAGGATCAATTCGGACAGGGGGAGGTCGTAGACCGCTTGGAATTCGTCGAGCGTTTTCATTCCTTCGGTCCGTCTCGGCCGCATGGCTTTGTGAAGAATGACAGTATAGGGAAGCGGATGGGTGCGTTCGGTTAGCCGGACGCGCAAGCGACGGACACGATGGGGGCTCGGATGCGACGATTGTCATTGAGGGACGATGGGCAACCGTCGCTTACGCGTCCGGCTAGCGAATCCATGCCATCACCACTTCAACGTGTACTGGATCCAGAGCGCGCTGATGTCGGCCCCGGCCGCGGGGGTGATCGCCGTCCTGCGGATGTAGTCGCCCGAGAAGAGATGGCTGTAGCCGACGAAGAACATCTGGTGCCGGTCCAAGTGGAACTGCAACGTCGCGCTCAGCGCAGTGCCGACATCGGTGCCCGCTCTGCCGGTCGGATCCTGACGCACGACGCCGCCGGACGGATTGTAGAGTGCGTCTTTCGCCTGCGCCAAATCGAGGACGTGGTAGCCGAGGGTCGCGCGCACCCAGTTCGCCGGGAACATCCCGAGTTCGAGGTGGAAGTCGCGGATGTTCTGCCGGCCGATGGCGTCCAGCCCCGCGAAGTAGGAGTGCCCGAACGGATAGAGCGTGCTGTACGTGCTGTGGACGCCGGTGGTGCCGGGGTTCGCATCGCCGGAGGCGTAGTCGTAGTAGACCCAAAACGTCGGTGTCGCCGGCAGGTTCTTGAAGTAGTAGCCGAGACCGCCGACGCCGATGCCGGCCAAGATGGACTGGTTCGCCCAGCCGCCTCCCTGGATCGCCCCTTCGAAGTCGTAGAGGAACTGTTTCTGCTCCCCGACGTAGCGATTGCCGAAGGTACTCACGCGCGACGCACCCGTGACGCCATTGCGACCGCGGGCCGCCGTGGCATTCGCATTCTCGGTGTAGAGGTAATAGAGGTCGGTGCTGTTGTCCTTGTCGAAGCGGTACTTGAACCAGTTCCCGACGAGGAGCTGATTGCGGTCGGAGCTGGAGAAGCGGTCGGTACTTGGCAGCACCGGGTTCATCACGAAGGCGTCCTCTTCGATCTTATCGCTGTGCCACGAGAAGCGACCGCCGTCGAACGCCCGCCGGGTGTTCGACCAGTCCGATGGCGAGAGCGCCCGCTGCGAACCGAAGAGCAACTCCTGCCGGCCCAATCGCGCGTATACGCCGTGACCGCCGAGTTCGAGCAGCTTCAATTCGACGAACAGGTTCAGCAGGTCGGCGTGTTCGACGTCCGATGCGGCGAACGGGATCGACTGCGCCGACGACGAAGCCGTGATGAACTCGGCGAAGAGTCGGAAGTCGTCGCGGTGCCAGAGGTCGCCGTAGACGCGGGTGCGGAAGAGGTTGAAGTTGTCGGTCGAGCCCGCGCCGGGCAGACGGTTGTAGAGCGCGGGATTCCGGATCGTCGCATAGCGGTCGCGCACCTCGCCGCCGGTCGAGAGCAACCAGTCGTCGCCGAGGTGGATGCGCTTGAGCGGATCGAAGACGTCGTGCTCTTGGTTCTTCGGATCGTCGAGATAGCGGAAGTCGAGATTGAAGCTCGAGTTCGCATTCTGCCCCCACTGGAGAAACGGATCCTTCGGCCGCTTTTCCGAGTACCTCCCGCGCAGGAAGTCGGCGAGGGTGTAGTAGCCCGGCCCCGTGGGGGAGATGAAGAAGTTCCCCTGCCGCGGGAACGGCTGGATGGGAGGTATCGTCTCCCAGAAGGTCTTCTCGGCCGCGGGTTTCTGCGGGGCACCGGACCAGGATCGCTCCGTCGTGGGCGCATCGGTTGTCGGACGGGTGGGGATCGGAAGCTCGGCCGGTACTTGAGCAGAAGCTATCGATGCCGACGCGAGTGCGCTGAGCGGCAGGAGTCGGAACTTCGCCATCGCGCACTCCGAGGACGGGGCCACCGGAGTCTTTTCGGATTGCGCAGCCTTTGCACTTTGGCCCAAATGCCAAGGTTCTCGTAGCGGAACTCGCCAGAGTTCCCATGGCTTTTCGAGATGAAGGGGCATCGGAAGTCTGGCGACTTCCGCTACGGTCGAGTATTCCTCAACCCGTCGGCTTCGGGGTCGCTTCCAGCAGCCTCTTCGCGCGGTCCACGATGGCTTTGATTTCCTCCGTCGGATCGTCGTCGTAGAGCGTCTTGATCTCGAACCACTCGGAGCGGATGTCGCGCTTCGCGACCCGGGCCTCCGGGTCGTCCTTCACCAGTTCCCAGCGGGCCAGCGAATCTTCGAGCGCCTTCGCCACGCGTTCGCGGCGGGCCTTCTCCAACCCCGATTCGCCCCCTTTGTCGAGGACGATCAGATTCCGCTGCTCCGCGGCCGCGAGGTGCCAGAGGTGCTGCGGCAGATTCTTCGCTGTGTCCTTGGCGAGCGTATCCCACTCGCGGCGGGCCTTCAAAGGATCGCCGAACTGCTGCAGCCACGCGGCCCGCAGCGCCTGCCGCTCGGGATCGGTCGGCTCCAAGCTCGGCAGAGTCTCGGTGCCTTTGGCCACCGCGATCTTCCCCTTCAAGTCGGCGAGCTTTCTCGGCACGCTCTGGATGTCCGCAAGACGCTTCTCGGCGATAGGCTTCAGCGCGATCCGGCTCGCGTTCGTCTTGTCCGCGTACTTCTCCGGATCGAGCGGTGCGCTCTTGTCCTGCACCACCTTCCAGCAATCGCCGGCCCGTTTCAGGTTCCCATCGTTCTCCGCTTCGAACGCCGCCCAGATGTTCTCCATCACGTCCTTGTCTTCATCGTCCTGCGGCTTGAGAAAGCCCAAACCCCTCTGATGGCGATTGAACAGTTGCTTCTCCCCCTCTTTGATGACGAGGTCGGCGAACAGGGCCTTCGCCTTCTCGACGCTCGGATCGCTCTTCGCACCGTGCTTCTTCAAAAATCCCGCGACCGCATCCAGCTTCTCGTCCGGCGCCGCCGCTTCGACCCTCGCATACGCCTTCGGCAGCGGTTCGGGCCACGCGAGCCACACTCCGACGCCGATGAGCGCCGCGAGCACCAAGCCCAGCCCCAGCGCCTTCGGCCACTTCTTCTCGCCGAACGGCACGACCTTCGCCTTCTTCTTTTTCTTCTTGCCACCGCGCAGGAGCTTCGCCGCTTCCCGATCGCCGTGATCCAGCGACGCATCGTTCAGCTTGCGGTCGATCCGCCGCGCGTTGGCCGCTTCGACTCCGAGACTCCGCTGATCCTGCACCTTCAGCTCGATGTCCGCGATCATCTTCGCCACGGTATTCGCGTCCAGCGGCCGCATCTCGACCTTCTTCTCCATCAGGAACATGATGAGGTTGTCCACCCAGACCGGCAGATCCGGAATGTACTTCGTCGGCCGCACCGGCGGCTCGTTCACGTGCTTCAGAAACATGTCCATCGTCGTGTCCGCGACGAACGGCTTGCGACCGG
>JAYVTJ010000936.1:0-2083 GCA_043774415.1 Fimbriiglobus sp.
CCCCGAGACCACTCCTCCATGACCGGCATCCTGCTCATCCAGCTCGGCACGCCCGATGCGCCGACCGCGGCGGCGCTCAAGCCCTACCTCCGGCAGTTCCTCTCCGATCCGCGCGTCATCGAGACGAAGCCCGATTCCGCGCGCTACCTGTTGCCGGGCCAGACCAAGGTCGCCCGGCGCAGCCCGCCCGGCTGGCTCTGGTCGATCATCCTCAACGGCATCATCGTGCCGTTCCGCTCGGCGGCCTCCGCGAAGAAGTACGCCCGCATCTGGCACGCCCAGACCGGCTCGCCGCTGATGCACTGGACGCAGCGCCAGACCGCGCTCGTGCAGGAGCGCTTCCCCGGCACGCCCGTGCGCTTCGGCATGATGGTCGGCAACCCCTCCGTCGATTCCGTCGTACAGGAGATGCTCGCATCCGGCATCGACCGCATCGTCGCGCTGCCGCTCTTCCCGCAGTACTCTTCGACGACGACCGCCAGCGCCACCGATGCCCTCTTCAAGACGATGCTCAAACTCCGCATCGTGCCCGCCATCCGCTTCGTGCCGCCCTACTACGATCATCCCGCGTACATCGCGGCGGTGGCCGCGGTGATCCGCGACGACCTCGCGAAACTCGGGTGGGAGCCGGAGCACTTCGTCTTCAGCTTCCACGGCATCCCGCAGAAGTACGCCCAGCGCGGCGACCCGTATGCGACCCATGTGATGCGCACGACGAAAGCGGTCGTGAAGGAACTCGGCTGGCCGCGCGAGCGCTGGACGCAGACGTTCCAATCGCGCTTCGGGAAGGATCCGTGGCTGAAGCCCTACACGGACGATGTGCTCGAAACCTTGGCGAAGAAGGGGACGAAGCGGGTGATGGTGATGCTCCCCGGTTTCACGGCCGACTGCCTGGAGACCATCGACGAAATCGGCCACGAGTCGGAGGAGGTGTTCCACAAGTCGGGTGGCGAAACGCTGCGGGCGTGCCCCTGTTTGAACGACCACCCCAAATGGATCGACGCGCTGGAAGCGATCCTGCGCGAAGAGGGGCACGGCTGGATCGGGTGATCGGGGTGCGTCACGTCGTCGGTTCGAGTTCCACGATGGGGCCGGAATGGCCGTTGCCGGTCCCGTTCATGTAGCGGCCGTGGCGGTAGACGTCGGCGAGCATCGCCTTCGCCTTCGCATCGATCCCCATCGCTTCGACCCCGGCGATCGTCGCGGCGATGTCGTAGGGCACCTGCTTCAACTGCACTTCGCCGTCGTCGATGATCGCGTAGCGCGCTCGGGGGTCGCCGTCGCGCGGCAGCCCGACGCTGCCGGGGTTGAGCAGGATCGAGTTGCCGACGGGGAAGCTGAACTGCTGGTGCGTGTGCCCGACGAGCACGAAGTCGGCTTTGATGCCGTGCAGGCGCTGCTCCCACGCTTTGGGATCGCACGGCGTGTACTCGTCGAGCGGATCGCGCGGCGTCGCGTGGACGAGGAGGAAGCGGTGCCCGTCGAGCGTCAGCATCTGCGTCGTCGGGCGGGTGGCGAGATAGCGGCGCTGGGACGGGTCGAGGGCCGCGAGGGTCGGTCCGCGCGTGACCATCGTGAGGTAGCGGAAGCCGCCGGCGCCGACGAGATCGACGTTCTGGACGACGCCGTGATCGTGGTTGCCACGGACCCCGTGATCGGCGTGCGCGCGGACCCAATCGACGCAGGCGCCGGGGTCTGGCCCGTATTCGACGGTGTCGCCGAGGCACAGGCAGACGTCGTGCGGTTCGGCGATCGCGTCGAGCGCGGCGCGATTGGCGTGGATGTCGGCGACGACGAGTATCCGCATCGAACCTCCCCGCTCTGATAATAGAACGGGGTGAGAGGGCGGACTACTGCGGATTTGGGATTGCGGATTGGCAGAAAGTCCGGAGTTCGTCAAATCCGAAATCCGCAATCCCAAATCCGCAATGGAATCACCGCTCGTCGGGTTTGCCGAGCTTCGCGGAGGCGTCCGCGAGCTTCTCGCGGGCCTGCTGGAGCCGCTTCGATCTGGAAAGAGGCCCCTCGGTGGGGAGCGCTGCGCCGAGCTTGTCGAGGCTCTCGGCCGCTTCGCGGTGCATCG
>JAYVTJ010000937.1:0-4339 GCA_043774415.1 Fimbriiglobus sp.
CGACTCGAAGCGGCCGGCTATGCCGTGGGCGACTTCGCAGACTTCCTCGACCTGACGGCCGATGATGTCAAGCTTATCGACTTGCGCCTCCGGGTCGCAAGGGCCGCAAAGGCCGCGCGCGAAAAGGCCGGCGTCACGCAGGCCGAACTCGCCCGGCGGATCGGGTCGAGTCAACCCCGTGTGGCCGCGGCCGAGCGTGCCGGGAAAGGGGCCTCGCTGGATCTCCTGTTCCGCTGCTTGTTCGCCGCCAGCGGAAAGCTGGGATCGCCCGCGCTCTGATCATTCCCCGCACATCCCGCAAGCGCGGCTCCACTCCCCCGCTTTTTCCAGATTCCCCAATCGCACCGACCCCGACTCTCCTTGCGTCCCCCCCGGTCGGTCGTCTACTCTGAGTCTGCCGAACCGGGCTCGCGCTGCGCCCGGAGCGGCTTCCGCACCATTGCAGGTTCCACCATGAAGCGTCTCCCGCCGAATTTGATGCTGATCGCCGGATTGGCCGCACTCGTCGCGGTCTCGGGGGGGCACGGCCAAGGCCCGCTCCCGATGTCGCCCGTCGATGTCCCCGAGAAGAAGTTCCCCGACTTCGCCACCGTCGTGAAAGGGGCCAAGGTCTACGATGGGCTCTTCACGCTCCACCACAAAGACGAACACCTCTTCGCCGAGATCCTCCCCTTCCAGTTCGACAAGCCCTTCCTCGTGCCGATGGCTATCGCCAAGGGCGCGGGTGTCGGTGGCACCACGCTGAACTTCGGCGAAGAATGGGTGCTGCTCTTCCGCAAGGTCGGCGACAAGGTCTTCGTCGTCCGCCGCAACGTCCGCTACTCGGCGACCGCCGGCACCCCGGCCGCGCGGGCGCTCGACACCACCTACTCCGACTCCGTGCTGATGGCGCTGCCGATCAAGGCGATGAACCCGATGAAGGGGTCCGTCCTCATCGACTTCAACGCGATCTTCTTCACCGACCTCGGCGAGACCGGCATCGGCTTCCTCGACCGCGAGCGCACCACGTGGCACAAGGTGAAGGCCTACAAGAAGAACGTCGAACTCCAGGTCGAGGCCACCTTCGCCGGCAACCGCACGGGCGGCGTCGCCCCCACCGGCGGGGATGCCGTGATCGACGCCCGCGGCGCCACGGTGGTGATCCACTACGGCCTCGTGGAACTTCCCGAAGCGGGCTACAACCCGCGCCCCGCCGACGACCGCGTCGGCCACTTCACGACCGTCCACAAGGACTTCTCGAAGGAATCGACCGACACCGCCTTTGTGCGGTACGTCAACCGCTGGCGCCTCGAACGCGCCGACGGCTCGGCCTGGAAGGAGGGCGGCAAGCTCGTCGCCCCGAAGAAGAAGATCATCTTCTGGATCGAGAACACCGTGCCCGACGAATACCGCGCCACCGTCCGCGAGGGCATTCTCGAATGGAACAAAGCCTTCGAGAAGGTCGGCTTCCGCGACGCCATCGAAGTGCGGCAGCAGGAGGGCGAAGACTTCGACCCCGAAGACATTTCGTACGCCACGTTCCGCTGGATCACGAGCGAAGTGCCCTACGCCATCGGGCCGAGCCGGGCCAATCCGTTCACCGGCGAACTGCTCGACGCGGACATCCTCTTCGATGCGAGCATGGTCCGGGCGTACAAGGGCGAGACGCTGATCTACCGCGACGACAAAGGGCAGATGGTCGAACCCGCGAGCACCATGCAGGCGAGCCGGCGCGGCTGGGATCTGCCGGCGCATCCGCTCGACAAGCTCCGCGAGAGTATGGGCATGACCGCGAGTTGGAACGACCGCAAAGCGACGCCCGAAGGGATCGCCCAGCAGAAGCTCGCGGCCGTGCGCCACGGCTTCTGCCAGTGCGCCCACCACAAGCAGAGCGAACTCGCGCTGGCCATGACGGCGATCCTCGCGGGGGCCGGTGTCAAAGACGGCGAGAAGATTCCGGACGAACTCCTGATGCAGGCCGTGAAGGAAACCGTCATGCACGAAGTCGGACACACCCTTGGCCTCCGGCACAACTATAAAGCGAGCACGATGCTCAAGAACGAGCAGCTCAACGACACGGCCATCACTTCCAAGCAGGGCCTCGTCGGCTCGGTGATGGACTACAACCCGGCGAACATCGCCCCGAAGGGGACGAAGCAGGGGCACTACTTCACGCCGACGCTCGGGGCCTACGATTTCTGGGCCATCGAGTACGCCTACACGCCCAACGGCAGCCCGGAGCAGCTCGCGAAGATCGCTTCCCGCTCGGCGGAGCCGGCGCTCATCTACGGCACCGACGAAGACCTCATGGGCACGAACGACCCGCTGACGAACCAGTGGGACCTCGGCAGCGATCCGCTGAAGTTCGCGATGGACCGCGCCAAGCTCTCGCTCGATCTCCTTCCGAATCTCGCGGAGCGCGTCACCGAAAAGGGCGAGGGCTACCAGCGCGCCCGCGTCGCCTTCAGCGTGCTCCTCCGCCAGTACGGCAACGCGGCCTACATCGCGGCCAAGTACATCGGCGGCACGTCGGTGAACCGCGACCACAAAGACGACCCGAACGCCCGCGATCCGTTCGTGCCGACGCCGCCGGCGAAGCAGCGCGAAGCGATGAAGTTCCTGCAGGAGGCAATCCTGACGGACGCCCCGTTCGACTTCCCGCCGGAGCTGCTGCGCAAGCTCGGCGCCGACCGCTGGGTCCACTGGGGCAACGAGAAGTCGATGTCGGCCATGGAGTTCCCCGTCAACGCGCGCGTGCTCGCCATCCAGCGCACCGTACTGAACGAACTCCTCGATTCGACCACCCTCAACGCGGTGCAGAACACCGCGAAGATGGTCGGCAAGGACGACAAGCCTATCCAACTGGCGGAGCTCTTCCGCATGCTCTCGGATGCCTCCTTCGCCGACCTGCCGACGGACGGCAAGCCGGGCAAGGTGAAGTCGTCCGTGATCCGGCGGAACCTCCAGCGCGAGTACGTCCGCAAGCTGTCCGGGATGGTGCTCGGCAAGCCCGACGGAATCGGCTTCGCCTTCGCGATGCTGCTGGGCGGCGGCAGCAACACCTTCCCGGCCGATGCGAAGAGCCTGGCCCGGCTGCATCTGAAGGAAGTGGCCCTCCGCATCGATGTGGCGCTGAAGGACGAAAAGGACGACACGGCGAAAGCGCACCTCGATGAGCTGGGCGTGCAGATCAAGCGCGTGTTGGCGGCGGGGGTCACCGCGAGCGAGTGAGGCGCGGTTGCGAAAGGGCGAGCCGACCCTGTCAAGGGTCGGGTAGCTCGCCGTTGAGGGACGATTCGCAAATGCGATTCGCTTCACCCGACCCTTGACAGGGTCGGCTCGCCCTTCAAGCACTCACAAGCCGTCCGGGTCGATGCCGAGTTCGCGCAGCTTGGCGGCGAGCTTGTCCTTCGTCCGGCGCTCCACGATGGTTCGCTGACGTTCCTCACCCAGCTCGCCGAGTAAGTCTTCTTCGCGCTCTTCGCGAGTTTGAAACACCCCGCTGTCCTTCCGGATGATCCGCAGTTCGCCGTCCGACTTCTCGAAGTGGATGCCGAGGCGCGGGCTGATGTGCTCGAAGATTTTCCGCACTTGGGCCAAGCGCCGTCCCCGGCGGATGTATCCTTCGGCGTGGTGATCGTACGGGTCGATGACGTAGTATTCCTCGACGCCGTGGCGCTCGTAGAACTCGAGCTTGTCGTCGAACTCGCTTTCGGTGTTGCTCGGCGAGAGCACTTCGAACACCACCTGCGGGGCGACGCCCGCTTCCTTCCACTGCACGTAGCTGCTGCGGTCGCCGGCCGGTCGGCCGAAGGCGACCATCGCATCCGGTGCCGCGTTGATCCTCGGTTCCCCCTCCAACGGATACCAGAGCAGATCCCCGGCGACGAACACATCTTGGCCCGAGAACTGGGCGCGGAGTTCGCCGACGATCATCACCATCCAGTCCCACTGCACCGTGTTGTCGGCCATCGGTTTCCCGTCGCTTTCCGGGTAGATTACGTCGATGTCGGTCGTGGCTGTGCTCATCGTTCCCTTCCCGCTGGGTCGCGGTGATCGTGACAGAGATTATACCTACTGCCCGTACCCGCCGTAGGTGCGGAAGAGGTAATCGCCGTCCTTGACGTTGGCGTGGCAGGTCGCGCATTGCGTCAGTTTACCGCGGGTCACTTTGCGCTCCGCTCCTTCGACCACATCGACATACTCCCAATCCCCGTTGCCCGCGTCGTACCCTACTTCGCGCTTGATCATAAACGCGTACACGGGTCTGATCCCACTGGTGCGCCCTTTTCCCTTCGCTAATTCCTTTTCCGATCTCGAGCTTCGTAGGAGTGGTCTATAACACGCGGCGTCCGACTGG
>JAYVTJ010000938.1:0-4421 GCA_043774415.1 Fimbriiglobus sp.
CAGGGCTTCCGCCCTGGGCTAGGGACGTCGGCCCCGTTGGGGCGAAGAACGAATGCGTGGCATTCGATATCCGACCGACAGAAGTCCGACGCGCGAACGAGAGTCGATACTTCCTCGCTGGCGCGTCGGGCCAACAAAACAGCGGCCGACATCACGAGCCCTTTGGGCCGAAACAAAAAAGGTGCTCCGCGCCGCGCACGAACAGCCGCCCACCCGCGGCGGCGGGGGACGATAGCACCGCTTCACCGAGGGTCGATTCGCCGAGCTTCTCGAACCCCTTCGGCGAGGCCCGGAAGGCCACCGCTTTGCCGTCTTCGTCGAAGACGAGAATCGCGTCTTTCACGGGGATCGGCGACGAGGCCACACCTTCTTTCACGAGGATCGGCGACGACGACACGCCCTTCGAGCAGCAGCGCTCGTACCAGACGATCTTCCCCGTCTCGGCCTCCAAGCAGCCGGCGAAGCCGGTGTCGTTCACCCAGTAGATGTGGTCGCCGTGCGCCAGCGCACTCGGCACGTACGGCGTCTTGCTCGCGTCGTTCAGCTCCCAGGCTTTGGCCGTCTTGCTCACGTCGCCGCTGCCGTCGGTCTTCACCGAGACCATGTGGCGGCCCTTGCCCCCTTCGCCCATGTACGTCACGAGATTCCCCCCGGCGAGGATCGGCTGCCCCACGGCCCGCAGCTTCGTGCCGACGGTATAGGTCCAGTTCACCTTGCCCGTTCTCGGGTCGTAGCTGTCCACGGTGGTCGAAGTGCCGAGGAGGAGCTGCGCGGGCTTGCCCTTCGCTTCGAGGATCATCGGGGTCGTGTAGCTGGCGCGCTCCTTGAGGCGGTCGGCCTTCCACGGCTCGGTACCGAGTTTCGCATCGACGGCGACGAGCTTCGCGGACGAATCCGAATCGATGTTGAGGTAGACGACGCCTTCGTACACCATCGGCGAATGGCCCGCGCCGTGCGCCCCGGAGAAAGCGCCGAGGGCGGTTCGCCAGATCAGCTTCCCCTCCGTGATGTCGTAGGCGTAGAGGGCGATGGCCGAGCCGTCCCAGACGGACGCGAAGACGCATTTGCCATCGCTGGCGGGCGTGCTCGATGCCGGGGTATTCTTCTTGTGAATGGCGTCGGCCTTCTGACCGCCGACCGCCTGCGACCATTCGATTTTGCCGCTCTTGGCGCCGAGGCAGTAGAGCGAACGCGTCTTGGAATCGGCCGAACTCGACTGAAGGAAAACGCGCTCACCGACGACGATGGGGCTGCCGTGGCCGACTCCGGGGATCGCCGTCTTCCAGATCAGGTCCTTCGCGGTGAACTTGACGGGAGTGGCTTCGGCGACGACGCCCGTGCCGTTCGGTCCACGGAGACGGGCCCAGTCCTCGGCCCCGGCGAATCCCAACGGGAACAGGGCGACGGCGGCGGATGCGGCGAAGCGGCGGAGCGACATGGGCGGGCACTCGGAGGAAGGCAACGGAGGGAAAGGTATTGTCGCAGGCTCCGGGAGAGCCGCAACCCGGAAAATCGGTGAACCGCCCCCGGTCGTGCGGTACAATTCCACCATGAAGATGCTCGCCTCCGTTTTGAAGCTTTCGCTCCCCGCGCGCACGTCGGGGCAGGTACTCTTTTCCCTCGGCATCGTCACGGGTCTGCTCGCGCTCGAAATCCTCGGCCGCGCTGCAACTTCGGATGTCCAAGACGGTCTCGGGGCGCTGGGGCTCGTCGCGCTCGCCGGGGTCGTGGCGTTCTGGCACCGCCGCCGGCCGCTCGACTGGGTGAACTGGGTCGTGCACCGCGTGCAGCGCTTCGGCAAGCGGATGCGGAAATGGAAGTACGAGCACGGCATCGATTTCCGCGGTTCACCACCCCTGCCGCAGAAACTTCCGACGCTGGCCTGGTGGATCGCCTTCGGACTGCTCGCTTGGGGGGCAGCATCGGTGGGCGTCTGGTACCTGCTGCCGGGCGGCTGGCGCGACATCGGCGTCCGCACGTCGTACGTCTTCTACCTGCTCATCTTGCTCGTGCTCTGGTCTCTGCTCTTCGCGGGACTTCTCGCCGGGCTGTTCGTGCCGATGATGCTGCTCGATCGCCGGCTGCGCGAATCGCTCACCGACTCCGACCGCCGCGTCGTGCTCGCCGTCGCGGGGTTCACCTACATCTTCGCGATCACCGGCGCCGCCGCGTACTTCCCCGTCGTCGGCGTGATGTCCGTGTGCGGAATCACGGCCTGCGTCGCGCTGGTCTGGTGCGTGCGTCCCGGCTCGGCCGAACTGGCGCTCCTCTGGCGGGCGCGGCGCTCGGGTCAGATCTACTCGGTCCCGGCTCCACGGCTGATAGCCGCCGCCGTGATCGGGCTGATCTTCGCCTACACCGATCTGATACTCACGGGTCTGTGCGGCCGACTGCTGACGAACATCCAAGCCGAAGATGCGATGCCGCTCACGGGATCGCTGGCGGCACTCGTCGCATGGACGACTCCCGGACTGCTGCTGATCCTCGCGGGTCGGCTCTACGAGGGCTGGCGCTCGAATCCCTCGCAGCGGACGCCGCCGACGATGCACGTGCAGAGCCCGCGCGCCAGCGATGGATTGGAACGCATCACGGAGATCGTGTCGAAGTGGGGCTACCGCGTCCGGGCCGACGATGGCCGGCCGAAGGCCAGCGAAGTCGGGTTGCAGCTCGTCCACCCGGAGCTTTCGGAGGCGACCGAGTTCGACCCGCGCTGGCCGCTGAAGGTGAGCCTCTCGGATTTGCAGCAGGGGGCTGTGCGCGAGCGCTTCGACCGCCGCGACGAGATCCAACTGCGGCGCCGCTTCTTCCGGGGACTGCGGACGCTGATGAAGCAGGCCCGCACCGAGAGCAAGTCGCACGGCGGCGGCTACTGGCTGGCCCCGCACTGGTGGTTCTTCAACGGCCTCGGCCGCGAGGAGGGAGACTCCAGCAAGCGCACCGAGGACGGCGAAGGGAGCCTGAAGAGCGTCGGCCCGCCGTTCAGCAGCGTCTTCGGCCGGAGGGCGCGCCAGCACATCCACCGCGTCCTCCGCGGCGTGGAAGTCGATGTGATCTACATCGAAGACGGCGTGAGCATCAAGCAGATGGTGCAGGTCTTCCGCGCACTCCTCGAAGTCTACGACGTCTACGGCGGCAAGAAGCGCGTGGACGACCACAGCTTCGTCGGCATCCCGAAGGTCCGCGTGATCGTCCACGAACTCAGCCCGGAGAAGCCGCCGACGGCGGTGAAGTACCGCCAGCCGAAGTTCGACGACCTCAGCCGCGGCCGGGTGCTGCACGTCTTCCGCGACCGCGGCGAGAGCGAGGAACTCTCGGATCGCCCCTTCGATTTCAGCTCCGAACCTTCGCCGATGCTGATGGTTTGATCTGCCCTGAGGAGCCGACGATGCCTGTCATGATGTCGATACAAACTCACCCTACACTTGCCGAAATGATCGGGCGGTTCGGCAATATGCCCGTCCGCCGAATCCGCGTGGATCGCTACCCGGCGACGGAAAACGATGTCGATGACCTCAGAAACACGGAAAGGCGGCTCTACGAACTCGTCGACGGCGTACTCGTGGAGAAGACCATGGGCTTACCGGAAAGTGTGATCGCAGTCGAGATCGTGTTCCGGCTCAAGCACTTCGTCCGCGGAAAAAGTTTGGGCGTGGTGACGGGAGCCGATGGGATGATGCGCCTGGCTCCGGGGCTCGTCCGCATTCCGGATGTCGCATTCGTGCGCAAGACTCAATTTCCCGGCTCCCGCGTCGGCGACGAGAGAATCCCCGACATCCACCCCGATCTCGCAGTCGAAGTGCTCAGCCCGAGTAACACCGTCGAAGAGATGGACGAAAAGCTGGCCGACTACTTCCGCTCCGGCACGGCGCTCGTCTGGTACGTCGAACCCGATACCCGCAGCGTGCTCGTCTTCACCGATCCCGAACGGGCGAACGCGAAGCGCCTCAGCGTCGCGGACATCCTGGACGGCGGCACGGTGCTCCCCGGATTCGCGCTGCCCATCGCCGCGCTTTTCGCCGAACTCGACGCTATCTGAACCGCAGCACCCGGCAGGTCTCTTCGTAGGTCGCGTCCAGATCGAGCATCACCGCTTCGCGCTCGTTCAGCCAAATCGGGATCGCCGGCATCGGCTGATCGACCTTCATCGGGTAGGCCCACGTCAGCAGCTTCCCGCGCTTCTGCCGGCCGCGCCGCAGCAGCGATGCCGCATAGGTGGCTTCGCCGGCAACCGCCGCATCGGCCTTGCCCCCGAGTTCGACGAGCAGTTCGGCGTAGAGGTTGAACTGCTTGACGGTCACGAGATCGACGATCGACACCGCGATCCGATTCTGGAGGAGCGCCGAGCATTTGGAGACGAACGCCTGCCGGCTCTCGGGGCGATCCTTGTTGCCGGGGCTGACGATTTCGATGGCGGCGACGAC
>JAYVTJ010000939.1:0-10083 GCA_043774415.1 Fimbriiglobus sp.
CGCGAGAGACGGTCGGAAGCGAGGAGGGGTTCGCCCTGCGGGCTACTGCGAGTCCGAGATCGCATCGGCCACACGCGCCAGGGCCACATCTTTGCCCAGGATCGCCAGCGTGTCGAACAGGCCGAAGCCGACGCTCACCCCGGTGAGCGCCAACCGCAGCGGCGACACCAGCGCGTTCGGCTTCACCCCCTTCGCCGTGGCGAAGTCGTGCAGCGCTTGGTCGGTCGTCGCGGCGTCGAAGGGGTCGCAACTCCGCAGCACCTCGGCGAACTCGCGGAGCAGTTCCTTCGCGGCCGGGTCTTTGAAGGCCTTCTCCTTCGCCTTCGGATCGACCGCGATCGTCGCGTTCAGCATCGGCGCCGCGAAGGCGAGCACATCGCTGAAGAGCTTGATGCGATCGCCGGACGCTTCGATGATCCGCGTCAGTTTCGCCCGCACCTCGTCGGTCGGCGCGTCGCCGATGAGCTTGGCCCGGCGCAGAAACGGGATGCAGCGCTCGAGCTTCTCCGCCGTCGGGATCAGCTTCATGTACTCGCCCTGCAACCAAAAGAGCTTCTTCGCGTCGTAGTTGCCGGGGGCGTCGGTCACGCGCTCCAAACTGAAGTTGGCGATGAGCGTGTCGAGCGGGATGAACTCCGTTTCGCCGTCCATGCTCCAGCCGAGCCGGCAGAGGTAGTTGATGAGCGCTTCGGGCAAGTAGCCGATCTCGCGGTAGTAGGCCACGGTGGCGATGTTCAGATCCTCGCGCCCCTTCATTTCCTCGTCGGTCCAGCCGCAGGCTTTGAACTTCGCGATCTCGTCGGCACTGAGCGGCGGGAGGTTCCGCTTGCTCATCTTGTTGCCGGCGTAGTTCACGAGCGGGATGTGCCCGAAGGTCGGCGGGGTCGCACCGAGGGCTTCGTACATCAGGATCTGCGTCGGCGTATTCGAGAGGTGCTCGATGGCCCGCACGACGTGGGTGATGCCGAAGTCGAGGTCATCGACGACCGTGGCGAAGTTGTAGACCGCCCGACACAGGCCGCTCGCATCCGGGCCGCGCAGCAGCATCGGATCGCGGATCGTATCGGTCGCGATGTCCTGCTTGCCCTTCACGGCGTCGTCGAACTTCACGAACTGGCCCGGTTCCACTTTCAGCAGCAGCGCGGCCGGCTTCGAGGCGTACTGCCGCACGTTCTCCTCGGCCGGCACATCGCGGTTGGTGCCGCGGTGCACATACGGTTTGCGGGCGAGGTCGGCTTGCTTCCGCGCTTCGGCCTGCTCCGCCGGCGTGGTGTAATCCGGGTAGGCTTTGCCTTCCTTCAGCAGGCGCAGCGCTGCGGCTTCGTACTTATCGTTGCGCTGACCTTGAAAGTACGGAGAATGCGGGCCGGCGCTCTCGCCGCTGGCGTCCGGGGTCGGACCTTCTTCCCACGTCATGCCGAGCCAGGCGAAGCCGTCGATGATCGGCTTCACGGCGTCGGCGCGGTTGCGGGAATCGTCGGTGTCGTCGATGCGGAGGATGAACTGCCCGCCGTGGCGCCGCGCCAGCAGCCAGTTGAAGAGGGCCGTGCGGACCCCGCCGATGTGGAGGTAGCCGGTGGGGCTGGGGGCGAAGCGAGTTCTCAGCATTGCGGATTTCGGATTTGGGATTTCGGATTGAAGCAGGAGAGAAGGCGGAGCCAATCCGAAATCCGCAATCCCAAATCCGCAATTCATCCCTTGGGGCGGCATTCCACCAAAGTGCTCATGTGCCCCTCTTGAACGACCTTGCCATCTTGATTGATGATCTGCTGGTGCCAGAGGATCTCGCCGCGCTTGCCGACGCCCTTGAGCGTCTTCTCCACGACCCGGCAGCAGAGGTGGATGGTATCGCCGGCGAACACGGGAGCCAGGAACTTCCAGTCCTTCACGCCGAGCAGCGCCACGATCTTGTTCGCGGGGGAGTGCGTGCCGAGGCCGCTGGCGATGCTGAAGATGCCGAAGCCGTGCGCGATCCGCCGGCGGTACGGCGTCGTCTTGGCGTACTCGTGGTCGGTGTGGATGGCGTTGAAGTCGCCGCTGTAGCCCGCGAAGGTGACGATGTCGGCCTCGGTGATCGTGCGGCCGGGGGACTGCCAGACGAGGCCGAATTCGAGGTCTTCGTAGGTGAGCTGGGGCTCGAAGAGATTCATCGTCGCTCTCGGATCGGGCAGGGGTGCGGAGATTAGGGATAAGGCGCGCGTGTGGCAAAAACAACCATTGCGCAAGGTGCTCGTAGCGGAACTCGCCCGAGTTTCGACAACCTCCGGCGATCAAAGGCAATCGGAAGTCTGGCGACTTCCGCTACGATTGCGCCATCCTAGCGCCACTCTTCGGATCGGCGCCTCCGCATAGCCGAACTCCGGCCTCCAGCATACGCTTGCGGGGTACATCTCCCCCGCACCGAGCCGCGAGCACCCGATGGTTTCCCCCGCGCCGGGTTCCGGTTTCGCCGCCCGCATGGCCGGGGTCGGCCTCGTCGTCTTCCTCGCGAACGCCGGCCTGCTCGTGCTGCAATTGGTCGCCGGGAAACTGCTCTCGCCCTTCGTCGGTTCGTCCCTCTCGACTTGGACCGTCGTCATCGCGGCCTTCCTCACCGGGATCGCCTTCGGCAATGCCATCGGCGGACGGATTGCGGATCGTTCGTCGTCGCCGCGGAAGCTCGTGATCTTCCTGATCCTCGGGGCGCTGTCGGCGCTCTGGATGATCGCGTTCCCCGAAGTCCTCGAACGGACCGGCGCGCACCGTGGCCTCGAACTCGAACTGCGCATCCCCGTGTTGGCCTTCGCGCTCTGCTTCCCGGCCGGGTTCACGCTGTCGCTGCTCACGCCGATGGCGATCCGCATCTGCGTGCCGGATGTGGGGCATACCGGCAGCGTTGCGGGCCTCGTCTTCGCGCTGAGCACGGCCGGGTGCCTGTTCGGGAACTACCAGACCGGCTTCGTGCTGATCCCGAACCTCGAACTGAACTGGATCGTCGCCGCAGTGGCGCTGCTATTGCTCGTCACGGCCGCGGCCGTCTACGCGGCAGTGCGCGGCACTCCGCCGGCACCCACAGCCCCGGTGGAACCGGCGTCCCGCCGGTTGGACAATCCCCAAACCGGCGGGATGCCGATTCCACCTTCGGTTTCACTGTCCGGACCGCTGCGGTTGCCGCTGGCGTTCGCCATCGTCTTCGCGTGCAGCTTCGCGGGGATGAGCTTGGAACTGAGCGCCGTGCGATTGCTCGCCCAAGTGCTCGGCGTGTCGCTCTTCACCTGGACCGGGGTGATCGGCGTGATGCTCGCAGGGACCGCGCTCGGGAACCTGATCGGCGGGCGCCTCGCCGATCGCGCCAGCCGATCCGTGCAGCCGAATCGGCTGGCGCTCTCGCTCGGCTGGAGCCTGCTCTTCTGCGGACTCGCGACGGTGTGCGTGATCCTGCTCTACAGCGTACTCACGCACGCCACCGTCCTTGCGAAAGCGCCATCCGACTACGATCCGACTCCGAGTTCGTTCACGGCTTTCGGCATCGCCTCGCAGGTCATCGCTTGGACCTTCGTCCTTTTTTTCCTGCCGATGTTCGGCCTTGGGCTGATCTCGCCGCAGGTCATCCGCTTGGCCGTGCAGGACGTCGGGGCCATCGGTCGCACGGCGGGGACGATTTACGCCTGGAGCATCGCGGGCGCCATCGCCGGCACATTTGCCACAGGGTACATGCTGATTTCGTCGATCGGCGTGAACAACACGATCCTACTCGCGGCGGCGCTGCCATGTCTCGCATTGCTGCTCGTGCGGATACGCCCGATGCATCCGGATGGCGGAATCGCAACCCCGATCCGGCGCTCCGGATCGCTCGTGCTCGAATCGGGCGTCATGCTCTACGCGCTCAGTGCCGCTCTCGGCGCCGTCTTCGGCGGGTTCGTCCTCAGTTTTCAGGAAGCGAGCAGCATCACGCTCGAAACAAATTACTACACGATCCGCGTCACGGGCGCCCCCTACTCGCTCATCCCTCCCTCCGATGGATTGCACGCGATCGCCGGGATCAACTCGGAACCGCAGCTCCAGGAGTACCGCAACCTGGACCTCGACCACCTGACGCATTCGCAGGTGAACATGCAGGACCCGACTTTCCTGCACTACAAGCACGAGCACTTCCAGCTCGAAATGGTGCGGCTCTTCAAGGAGCGCACGCCCGAGAAGCAGAGCGTCCTCGTCATCGGCGGCGGCGGCTACACCTTCCCGCGCTGCACCCGCGTGCTCATCCCCACGGCGGCCGTGGATGTGGTCGAGATCGATCCCGGCGTCACCCGCGTGGCGAAGGAGAAGCTCGGCCTCATCGACGAGTGGAAGATCCGCTCCGTCCACATGGACGGCCGGCAATTCGTCGCCGAGAAGTGCGCCCCGGCGACGTACGACCTCGTCACGCTCGACGCCGTGAACGACTATTCCGTGCCGTCGCACCTGATGACGAAGGAGTTCAACGGCGCGGTGAAGAAGACGCTGACGCCGAACGGCGTCTACCTCGTCACGGTGATCGACCTCGTGAACGACGGCAAACTCTGGCGCGCGGCGGCGCACACGCTCGCGGAGAGCTTCGCGCACGTCGAGATGGTCTTCCCGGTCGATTTCTTCGACGACGACCACCCCGAGTACTCGAACCGCAGCGTCATCGTGCTCTACGCCTCGGACACGCCGCTCGACGCCGCGAAGCTGCGCGCGGCCGTGCGGAATCAGACGGGCAAGGAGCCGCAGACGCAGGTCGTCCGGCGCTCGACGTTCGAGGGGATGCTGGCGAACGGGAAGAAGACGATCCTGACGGACCAGTTCTGCCCGACCGACAACCTGATGATCGACGTGTTCAAGAAGCGGTGAGGTGGCGGTGTCGACCCGCCCTCAAAGGCGGATCGACACTTGCGAAGCCCCGTGAACGAGGCTACGGAGATCGGTCGCGATCAAATCCCGGAGAGCCCCGTTCACGGGGCTTATCACCTGTCGGCCCGCCCTTGAGGGCGGGACGGCTCCGGCGGGCGCATCAGCGCCGCAATTGTCGCAGGCCCTGCTTCAGCGACTCGAACGCGATCTCATCTTCGTCCACGTCGTCCGGCATGCGCCACTCGATGTCGGCGACGCCGTCGAGGGCCGCGGCCGACTCCGGCGCCAGCGCCCGGCCGGCGAAGAGCAAGTCGCAGACGGGGTAGGTCACGCCCTTGTAGTCGTAGAAGTTCGGGAACGACGCCACGAAGCGCACATCGGCGATCTCCAAACCGACCTCCTCGCGGACTTCGCGGCGAAGCGCGTCTTCCGCCGTCTCGCCGATGTCGATGAAGCCGCCGGGGATGCCGAGCTTCCCCTGCGCCGGCTCCTTCGCCCGCCGGACGAAGAGCAATCGCCCGGCATCGTCCGAAAGGAACGCCCCGGCCGAGACGGTCGGATTGAAGTAGTAGGTGAAGCCGCACGCCGGGCAGACGAACGGGTTCGCGCCCGGCGGCGCCGGGCCCGCGCAGCGCGGGCAGTGGCGGAAGTGATCGATGGGGAGCATAGAATTGTTCTATCGCACCCGGAACTCAGGCGGACGACGATGCGGATTTTGCTCACGAACGACGACGGGATCTACGCACCCGGTCTGCGCGCGCTGCGCCGCGAACTCATGAAGCTCGGCGAGGTGATCGTCGTGGCCCCGGCGACCGAGCAGAGCGCCACGGGGCACTCCGTCACGCTGACGGCGCCCCTCCTGGTGACCGAAGTCTCCGACGACGATCAGACGTTCCTCGGCTGGGCCGTCGAGGGCCGACCGGCCGACTGCATGAAGCTCGCGCTGCTCGAACTGCTGAAGGAGCCGCCCGACCTCGTCGTCTCGGGGCTGAACGCGGGGTCGAATGCCGGGATCAACGTTCTCTACTCGGGCACGGTCGCGGCCGCGATCGAAGCGGCCTTCTACGGATACACGGCCATAGCCTGCTCGCTCGAATACACGAAGGACGCCCGGCTCGACTGGCCCCGCGCCGCCGCGCATGCGCGCGAAGTCGTCGAGCGGATTCTGGCGCACACCCCGGCGCGCGGTAGCCTGTTCAACGTCAACATCCCGCCGCTCGAGCGCGGGGCCGTGAAGGGCGTCCGCGTCATGCCGCAGAACGTCAGCGTCTACTTCGAGAAGTTCGACCGGCGGACGAATCCGCGCGGCCGGACGTACTTCTGGACGAGCCCCGAGTTCCACTGCCCCGAACCGCACCCGGACACCGATGTGACCGCGCTCGCGGAGGGGTACATCACGGTGACGCCGCTGCAGTTCAACCTCACGGACCGGGCGAAGCTCGCGGAGATGGCGGCGTGGGACTGGGGTTCTTCCGAGCCGGACGCGTGAGCGACGGTCCGGACAAAGCCCGTCGCTCCCTCGTCCCGCTCCGGCACAATCGCCGGGGCGCTTTCGGGAACTACCGGAATCCGGATCGCGTACAATATGGTAGCCCTTCGGATCGTTCGCCGACTATCGCAGGAACTCCTCCATGTCTCGGCTCCTCCGCTCCGCCGCCCTCACGGCCTTGGTGCTGTCGTCGCAATCCCTTTTCGCCCAGGATGCGGCCCCGCAGTCCCCCTTCGACCTCGCCCGCGCCCTCCGGGATTCGGATCAGCCCGAACTCGCCCTCGAATTTTTGGACGATTGCGCCAAGACCCTCACCGATGCGGAATTGCAGAAGACGCTGCCCATCGAGCGGGCCAAGGCGCGGCTCCGGCTGGCGGCGCCCGAGACGGACGAGGTGAAGCGCGACACGCTCGTGAACGCGGCCAAGGCGGAACTGGAGCAGTTCCTGAAGGCGAACGCCAGTCACCCGCGCGCCGCCGAAGCGGCGATGTCGCTGGCGAACGTCGCCTCGCTCCAGGGCAAATCGCATCTGAGCCGGGCCGCCCGCATCCCGGACGTCCCCGGCCGCAAAGCCGCCGCCGCGCTCGCCCGGCCCTACTTCGAAGACGCTTCGGCCCAGTTCCAGAAAGCCGCGGCCGCGCTCGAGACGGCGCTGAACGTCGCCGAGACGCCGAACCAGAAGCGCGACCTCACCCGCGAACTCTACCAGACGATCCTCGATCAGGGCATCAACCGGTACTACCTCGGCGATTCGTACATGTCGGCGGACGGCAAGCCGGACGTCGATCTCCGCTTCGCGGCCTACGAGAGCGCCCAGAAAATCTTCGGCAAGCTCGGCGACCGCAAGCCCGAGCATCCGCTGGGTTGGGTCGCGCGGGCCTGGGCCGGCGAGTGCTACTACCCGATGAGCGAGACGGCCAAGGCCGAAGCGATCTTTGCGAAGATCCGCACCGACGCGGCGAAGAATCCGAACGGCCCCGGCGTCGCCGGGGTCCGGCAGGCGCGCTTCTTCGAGATCCGCGACAAGTGGATCCAGGCCGGCAAAACGAACACCGGGCCGGCCTACGCGAATGTCCGCCGGCTCTGCGAGCAGTGGCTCGCCGATTACCGCACCTTCCGCGTCACGACCGAAACCTACGCGATCACCTACTACAACGCCACGACGAAGCTCGACGAGGGCAAGCTCGGCGTGAAGGTGGACGAGAAGACCAAAGCCTTCGTCGTCGGCCCGAACGTGATGCCGCTGCTGAAGGACGCCGACAAGGACTTCCGCCGCTTGGCCGACACCGAAAACGAGTACACCGCCCGCGCCAACCGGATGCGCCCCGAAGTGATGCGGCTGATCGTCGGCAGCGCCGACAAGAAGCCGCAGGAGATCCTCACGTTCGAGGAGTGCCACCTGACTTCGCTGGTGCAGCTCGACAAGTACCAGCGGATGGCCGCGCCGGACAAGGAGTCCGCCGTGGGGCGCGCCCAGCTCGACCGGGTGATCGCCTTGCTCGAGCGCGAGAAGCAGCTTCCCGTGCCGAAGGAATCGCTCCGCGATTCGCTCAACAGCCAGGTGATGCTCGTCTACATCTACCGCATCTCCGGCCAGCCGTATCACGCGGCGGTCTTCGGCGAGTACCTCGCCCACGCGGGCAAGGGGCCGACCGCGGCCAAAGCGGGCCTGAACGCGATGATGGCCTACTTGGAATCGGTGAACAACTCCGACCCCGAAGACGCCGCCAGCCGTGCGACCGACACCGCGAAGGCGCTGAGTCTGGCCTACTACCTGGATTCGACGATCCCCGACGACGCCAGCACCGACGAAGCGCGCTACCAGGCGGCCCGGCTGCTCGTGCAGAATTCGCGCTACATCGAAGGGTTCAATCTGCTGAACCGCATCACGGCCCGCTATCCGAACATCACGCGGGCCCGCCTCTTCCAGGGGGGCATCGCCTACGAACTGCTCCGCCCCCGATCCACCGAGCCCAACGCGCCTCCCCCGCCGAAGTTCGCGCTGCCCCTGCCGGCCCAGAAGCCCACGATCTTCAAGCTCGCCACGGCCGACCTCGCCGCCGTGCCGGTGGCGAACCCGGCCACGCCCGCCGCCGTCGCCATCGACTACTGCCGCGTGCAGAACCAGCTCGCCCAGATCTACCTCACGGGCGGCGGCAACGGCTACCCGGTCGCCGAGAAGATCGTCGGCGACCTGCTCGCGCTCATCCCGACGCTGACCACGCTGCCGGCGCTCGAGAAGGAGTCGCTGCCGATGGAGGCCGAGATGACCCGCATCAACGCCGTCTTCGGGCAGGCGATGCCGCTGCACCAGCAGAAGAAGTACAAGGACTCGGCCGACCGCTACGGCGCCACGATCGCCGGCATCGAGAAGGCCGGCCCCGCCGTCAAGGCGGGCCAGAACGCCGCCGTGGCACCGGTCGCCAAG
Source organism: Fimbriiglobus sp. (assembly GCA_043774415.1). Lineage (GTDB taxonomy): Bacteria > Planctomycetota > Planctomycetia > Gemmatales > Gemmataceae > JALHQU01. The sequence continues at coordinate 8,769 of JAYVTJ010000939.1, forward strand.
CGGCTCGACGAACTCCGGCTCAGCAAGATCGTGGTGCCGACGCTCAATAGCCGCGTGGCCGAGGGGCAACTCGAAGAGGCCGGCAAGCTGCTCGATGTGCTCAAGCGGCTCGGCAGCTCGCAGGATCAGATCGTGAACGCCGTCTTCCAAGTTGTGATGGCGAGCAAGCCGCAGATCGACCAGTTGAAAAAGGAGGGCAAAGTCGAGGATGCCGCAAAGGTCTCGGCGAACCTCTCGACGCTCGCCGCCCGGATCAGCGGGCCAGATGCGAAGCTCACTTCGCCGCAGCTCCTCGACCTTGGCAAGATCTTCAAGGAACTCGGCGACTACGACAAGGGCGCCGCGCTCCTGCTGCGGCTCCCCGCCCCGGCGAACGCCGCGTTCCTGAAGGCCGAACCGCCCCAGCCGCCCGCCGGCGATGCGGCCGATGCCCCGCCTGTCAAAAAGGCGAAGGACGACGCACTCGCGGCCTGGACGGCCGACAAGAATGCCACGACGTATTACCGGGTCGCCCAGCTCGAACTCCTCCGGACGTACCTGCTGGCGAAGCAGTTGCCGAAAGCCGAGGAACTACTCGACAATCTTCTCGGCAAGGACCGCAAGAGCGGCTGGGGCTTCCGCTTCCCCGACTTCCGCAAGGAGGGCTTCTTCTTCCTCGAAGTCAAGGCCGCGGGCATCGCCGACACCAAGGCCGCACTGCCGATCTGGCTCGAAGCGAAGAAGGGCTGGGAAGGGCTGGCCCGCGAATACTACGGCATCCTGCTCAAGAAGCTCCCCGCCGATGCGAATGCGGCGGATGTGGCCAAGCTCGACCAGCAGAAGGCGTTCGTCAAGCCGATCTACTTCGACCTCATCACGGAATCGATCCGCTGCTTGGCCCGCGCCCAGCTCCACGTCAACGCCGGCGACCCGCCCCTCCAGAAGAAACAACTGGACAGTCTCGGCAAGCAGATCGCCGACCTCGAGAAGAAGAACCCCGACTTGGCCGACAGTGTGAAAGTGAAGCTCGTGAAGCTGCTCGACGATGTCCCGCAGCTCCGCGAGCCGTACAAAGCCGCCGGCGGCGAATGGCTCAATCCGCCGAAGTGACGGGGACACCGCGCAGGGCGTTTTCGATGGCCGATCCGCGAAGGCCAGTGTTCGAATCTTCGCCCCAACGGGGCCGACGTCGCTAGCTTAGGGCGGAAGCCCTGGGGGCAGGATTGCCAAAGGTCTCCGCCCCGAAGGGGCCGGCGTGCAAAACGGAGAACGCCGGCCCCTTCGGGGCGGAAGAACGGGGTGGACCGAACCCAGGGCTCCCGCCCTGGGCTAGCGA
>JAYVTJ010000940.1:0-5055 GCA_043774415.1 Fimbriiglobus sp.
TCCATCCCGCGCTTGCGGAGTTCGTACAGAAGGGCGAAGTGATAGACCTTCTCCAAAAAGCCATAACCTAGCGTGTTGTACACCTGATAGAAGCTCGCGATGATCTTCTCGGTCAGGTCCGAATGCTTCATCATGATTCTGTCCTTCTCGAACCCTTATCTCCATCCTCTTCAATCCTGTCTTTTTCCGCGTCATCCGCGTCCCTCTTATTTCAACAGGTACCGATCCAGCATTGCGAACTGAGCGCTCAGGTCGTGCTCTGTCACTCCCACGGGCGACTTGAAGAAGCTCGCGAGCGCCGTCAAGACGCCCGCTTCCCCCCGCCGCTGGGCGAGCAGCACGAGCCTTGCGAGGTCGATTACGAGCGGCGCCGCGAGGATCGAATCGCAGCCCTGCCAGGTGAACTGCAGCGTCATCTTCGTGTTCAGAAACCCCTCGAAGTGGATGTGGTCCCACGCCACCTTCCAGTCGTCGAGCGATTCGATGTACTCGATGCTCACGTGCGATTGCGGCTTGTAGCCGAGCAGTTCCGTGAGCAGCGCGTTCTTGCTGGCGACTTTGCTCGCCTTGTTCAGCGGGTCGTTGAGGACGAGGCCGTCGCGGTTGCCCAAAATATTGTGGCCGACCCAGCTCAGCACCTTCAAGTTGCGCTTCGCGAACATCGGCGCCAGCACCGACTTCAGCAGCGTCTCGCCGGTCTTGGCGTCCTGCCCCGCGTGCGGCACCTTCCGCGCGAGCGCCAGTTCTTCGAGCGCCGGAATCGTCGCCCCGAGCGACGGCGTGAGATTGACGTAGGCGAAGCCGGCATCGAGGGCGGCGTAAGCGTAGAGGCTGCTCGTCGGCAGCGCCGGCTCGTTGCGGTCGAGCGCCGCGTTCAGCGCCTTCAGCGACTTGTGCGCTTCGCCGAGTTCGAAGACCGGCTCAGTCGAAGCGACGTTAATGACGACGAGTTGATCGAGTTTCTGCGCCGTCGCGAAGGCTTTCAGATCCTGCACAATCGCCGCGATGGCCTGCTTCGGCGTCTCGGCGCGACGGACATCGGGCCGGTCGGCGAGTGCGGCGATTACGGCGTTCGGGCGGTAGACCACACCGGGGCGGACGTTCGCACTCCACGCTTCCAACTGCGGTCCGCAGACCCGCAGCAGGCTCTCGGTGAAGACACCGCTGCGGGCCATCAGTTCCGCGGCCGAACGGCTGAACGACGTCTGGCGGATGTCGTGCCCACCGACGATGAATGCGGCGGGAGTATCGAAATCGATGCCGGCGAAGCGGGGCGAAGCGGTGACCATACCGACCGGCTCGGCGACCCCTTCCGCGAGTGCGGCGAGGCCGAGCGCGGTCGTGCTACCGACGCCGCCGAACGCGCCGACGAGCCACAAGCCAACGCGGCGGGGAGGGGGCATGGGAGCCATCCGGACGGAGCGAGGAGAAATCGGCGGGGACTGCTAACCCGGCCCGGTATTTGTATCGATTGCCCGAAGTTGTTCTGCGCCCACCGCCGGGCGTTCGCGGTGCAAAAGTCGCAGCACCGCCCATCCAAACCCTACCGCCGTCGGCACACTCACTTGAAGCAGGATGACGACGTTGCCGTCGGGGTGCGGCTCCCAAACGGCTTGGCTCCGCTCCGGCGCCAGTTTCGACCAGACCCAAATCTGAGCTTGGCAGAAGTGCGTCGAGATCAGCAGGGCCAACCACATCGCCGCCAGCGGAACCACCCACTCCCGGCGGTTCGGCGCCCGTTCCCAGAGGAGATAGCCGGCCGCGAAAGCGATGGCCCATTCGTAGATCAGGGCGTGCGGCGACGCCCAGAGCGTCAGCAGAATCATCGCCGCGAACATCGCCCGCGGGTCGTGCCGGTGCGTTCGCCAAATGAGCAGAAACCATGCCACGCCCACGAGGGCGGCGGCCAGCGTCGCTCTTCCTTCCCACGGCGTCCGAACGGTGCTCGGAAAAAGCAACCTCACGAACGCTCGCGGGGTGTGGTTCTTCCACCACTCGAAGCTGTCGAACTTCGAATTGGCCGGCAGCGTGGCCAAGAATTGCTCCCACGCGGTCGGGAGAAGCGCATAACTGACGCCGCAGAGCGCGGCCACGGTCGTCGCGGCACCGAGGGCACAGGGCCACTTCCGGCGGATGTCGAGCAGCGCCCAGACGACCAGCCCGATGAGCAGTGTCGGCTTGAACGCGAGCAGCCCGGCAGCGAGTCCGGCGGCGAAGCGGCGCTCGTTCGCCAGCAGCCGGTAGACGCCGCAGAGAACCGCGAAACTCAGAAGGCTATTCTGCCCGAACTGCATCACCGCGAGCACGGGGTAGAAGCCGAGCGCGTGCCAGAGAATTTGCCGGGGTCGATCCGGTGCGAGCCAGCGCACCCCGAGGCCGAGGGCGAGCAGGGAAACGATGCTCCAGATCAGGGCGCTCCACTCGTACGGCAGCCGCGCCGTCGGCGTGTACAGCAGCGCGTAGAAAGGGGGATTGCGGAATGCTTCGAGTCCGCTCCAATGACCGGGGAATAGCCCGGCCTGATATTCGGCGACGAAGCCGAGGTCGTACATTTTCCCGGCGTCGATCGACGGATCGAGGGCGATTCGCGCGGCCGTGTAGAACGCGAGGTGATCCATCGTGACGACGAGGTCGAGGTAGTCGTACGGCGGGCTTCCGCAAACGGTCTGGAGGAACCAGCCGATCCAGCCGAGGAGGACGACCGCGTAGCCGATCCGGCGATACCGCACGATCCAGTCGGAGATGCGGGCGCTCATTCCGGATTCGCCGGCGCCGTCTCGACGGGCGGTTCGGGGATCGGCTCCAGCGGACGCGGCGGATGCTCCAAGCCGGGGATGCCGATGATCGAGCCGCCGCGCAGGCCGGGCATGACGTGCGTCGAATCGCCGAGCTTGCCCGGCGAGGAGATCATGATCGGCTTGATCTCGCCCGACTCGGTGTCGAGGACGATGCAGGTCTTCGGGTTCGCCCGGAAGAGCGCACCGGGGTTGGCGACGACGGTCCGCCCGGTCTTGTGCTGCTCGCGGACGTGCGTGTGCCCGTAGAAAACGTAGTCGAAGTAGTCCGAGTGCTCGAGCTGGTAGAGCTGGTGCCGCTCGTGGCTGTGGACCCAGGCGACGCGCTTGCCGCCGACGTCGATGGCGCCGAAGCTGTCGTTGGCGTGGCCGCCGATGCTGCGGATGGCGGCCGTGAGGCGGAGGCGGTCCTTGTCCCAGTTGCCGAAGACGAAGTGGGTCGGGATGTCGCGGAAGAGTAGGACGGTCTCGGGGGATTCGATGTCGCCGCAGTGGAGGATCAATTCCACCTTCTGGTCGGCGAGGAGCCGGAGGGCTTCCGCAACCGCTTCGCTCCGATCGTGAGTATCGCTGACGACGCCGATCCGCATAGCGCCCTCGGAGAGACCGGCCTCGGCCGTTCACTCTACAATACCGCGTGCGGCGTCATTCGTCATTCGTTCTTCGGGCGGCTCACTTTTTTACGGGGAACGCGATGGCCCCGAGCAGTTGCCCCTCCCGCGCGACGGTCTTGCCGCCTTTCTCCGGGCCGGCCACGACCGAGACGGTCACCTGATCGCCGTTCGGCCCCGCGAGCAGGTAGAAGGACTGGATCACCTCGGCGCCGTCCTGCTTCCCCTTCGCCGCGACTTTGTAGAGCCAGTGGCCCGCCGGTGCGGCCACGGCGCCGTCCTGGGTCGTCTCGGTCGGCTCCCAACCGGGCAGCTTCGCGAAGCTCTGCTTGAACTCTTCGGCCGTGGCGTGCTTCCCGGCGTCGGCTTTCTTCCAACTGCTGAGCGTGACCTGCGCGATGAACTCGGCTTTCTCAACCAGTCGGATCACGAGGTGCTCGTTCGTGCGGCCGACGATGACCCACTCGCGCAGATAGGTGAAGGTGTACTTCCCGTCGGGATCGGCGTAGCGCAAGTCCGTCAGTTCCGCGGTCACTTTCCCCGCCGGCACCTTCTCGCGCACGGCGGCAGCGAGTTCCTTCGGCTCCTCGGCCAGCACCGTCCGTTTGAGCTTCACCGTCGCCGTCACTTCGGCCGCGGGGCTGGCGGGGCCTTGCGTGCGGTCGTCGGTCTGTTCCCATGCGAGTTCCGTGATGCGTCCGGATTTCACATCGAACAATCCGCTCGCGGTCACGCGGGTCTTCGCGGCGGCGCCGGATTCGACTCCCTCGGCCGTGCCGGTGATGGTGAACTTCGCGATGCCCGCCTCCAGTGAGACGAGCGTGCCGACGAGCTCGTTTTTCGTCAGCCCTTCGAATTGGCAGGCTTGGCCGACGGCTTCGCTGGCGAGCGCCCAGGTAGCGCCGACCTTCACGTCTTTATTCGGCAGTAGCCCCGCGAGGCTCATCGTGTCGAAGTGTTCGGCGACGAGTTCGAGTTCCTCGCGGGCCAGCGGTCCGAGCGGGCTGTAGTGCAGCGTCCCCGTTTCAGTGCGGGCCGCGACTGTCAACCGACGGTCGGCCGCGAGTTCGCGGATCGACTTCTCCCCGGCGACCACCGATGTCGACTTGGCCTTTTCGTAGTGCCGGACGACCTTGCCGGCGCCGCCGTTGGTGTCGGTGCCCTCGATGCGCTCGACGAAGCGGTGCGCCGCTTCGGCCTTCAGCGGCAGCGATTCGGGCTTGCCCTCGCGGCCGACTTTCAGCTTGCCGCTGACGGCCAGTTCGATTTCGTAGCGGTGGTATTCGCCGGCCTGCAAGCCCTCGCCGAGCTTCACGGTTTGGGCGGAGGCGCTGGCGATTGCGGAGAATGCGAATGCGGCCGAGAGAAGGAACCGAACCATCGCTGACCCCCGACACGGTGTACACTGATCGGGCGGCATAGCGTGATGGGGGGAAGTGCGTCAAGCCGGGTCCGTCGCGGGGAAATGGTTTCGGCGGATACCCCCCCCACCCCCGCGCGGAATCATTTCGGATTATCGGTAGAACCTTAGCGCAGTAATGACTTGCGGCCGAAAATGCGTGTGGACGGCGGCTCCGAAATCAACGTGCCGGGCGTGGAAGCGGTGCGGAGGAGTCACCCCCTCTCCGCTTCGGAGAGGGGGCCGGGGG
>JAYVTJ010000941.1:0-4733 GCA_043774415.1 Fimbriiglobus sp.
CTTCGGGGCGTGGATGAGCTACGGCCTCGGCACCCTCAACAAGAACCTGCCGTCGTTCGTCGTGATGGTCGCGGTGCCGAGCAATCAGGATCAGATCCAGGCCATCTCCGCGCGGCTCTGGCAGTCGGGCTACCTGCCGGGCGAGCACGCGGCCGTGTCATTCCTCGCGAAGGGCGACCCCATCCTATACATCAACAACCCCCCCGGCGTCTCGGCCGACGTCCGCCGGACGACCCTCGATGGCCTGAAGAAGCTCAACGAACTCAACCACGCCCAAGTCGGCGACCCCGAAACGCTCACGCGCATCGCCCAGTACGAGATGGCCTTCAAGATGCAGTCGAGCGTGCCGGAACTCACCGACCTGACGAAGGAAGACGCGAAGGTCATCGAGAGCTACGGGCCGGACGCGAAGAAGCCCGGCACCTTCGCCAACACCGTGCTGACGGCCCGCCGGCTCGTCGAGCGCGGCGTCCGCTTCGTGCAGGTCTACCACAACAACTGGGACCACCACGGCAATCTCGTCGGCCGGATGGCGTCGCAGTGCAAGGACGTCGATCAGCCCTGCTACGCACTCGTTCAGGACTTGAAGAACCGGGGTATGCTCGACGAAACGCTCGTGATCTGGGGCGGCGAATTCGGCCGGACGATCTACAGCCAGGGCGGGCTGAGCAAGGAGAACTACGGCCGGGATCACCACCCGCGCTGCTTCAGCATGTGGATGGCCGGCGGCGGGGCGAAGGGCGGCACGGTCTACGGGGAGACCGACGACTTCAGCTACAACATCACGAAGGACCCCGTGGCCGTGCGCGACTTCCACGCGACGGTGCTGAAGCTGCTCGGCATCGATCACGAGCAGTTCACCTACAAGTATCAGGGCCTCGATCAGAAGCTGACGGGCGTCGAACACGCGAAGGTGATCAAGGAATTGATCGCGTGAGTTAGCCGCGAGACGAATGTCGAGCGCGGGCGTGGAGTGCCAATCTGCCGATTTGCGAAGCGCGCGTGACGCGTCAATCCGCGCTTCTACCAAATGTCATTCCGTTTCCGCGCTCGACATTCGTCTCGCGGCTAATTTCCTCACCGCTCCCGCTTCGATGAACTTCCTCGCCTCCTCGCAGACTTCGGGGTCGTACGGCATGTTGTGCGTGCCGCCGGGGCGGAGCCGGAACTTCTTCGGCGTGTTGGCCAGCTCGAACAGTTTCTGCGAATGCGAGAAGGGAATCACTTCGTCTGCATCGCCGTGGGCTAGGAACACGGGTTTGCGAATGCCGGGCAGTTTCGACGCGCTGTCGAAGCGGTTCGACATGAGGGTCTCGCACGGTAGCCACGGGAGCTTGGCCTTCGCCGCCTTCGGCAGAGACTCGAACGTCGAAAAGAGCACGAGGCCGGCGCAGTCGTGCCGCGTCGCCAGTTCGACCGCGACCCCGCCGCCGAGCGACTCCCCGAAGAGCACGATGCGCTCCGGCGGATACTTCAGTGCGAGCCAATCCCACGCGGCATCGGCCGCGGAGTACACACCCGCTTCGGTGGGGCGCCCGTCCGACTTGCCGTAGCCGGGGTAGTCGTAGATGAGCACCGATCGGCGGAAGGTATCCCGGAGTGTGCGGATGCCCCCGCCGCGATGGCTGAGATTGCCGCCGTTGCCGTGGCTGAAGTGGATCGCTCCTGCCGCACCATCGCACGGCAGATACCACGCGTGGATCTTCGTTCCGTTCGCCGAGGTCAGCCAGACATCCTGCGTCTCGGGGTCGCCCGGTTCGCTCCATCCGTCGGCGGCTTTCGTCGCGGGGTAGACGAGATCGTTTTCGAAGGCCTTGAGCAGGAGCATCGGCGCGATCCCGAGAGCAAGCACAAAGAGCGACCAGCGAAAGAGGGCCCGCTTCCACCGGGATCGGCTCATCGCATCCGCCGGGCGAGAACCACGGCGCCGAGCGCCGGTTCGGTGACGATCTCCACGGCTCCGGGGACGATGCCGCATCCGGCGAGAGCATCGAGGAAGAGCGTGCGGAACGCCGCATTGAGAGTCAGCACTCCGCCCGCGAGCGCGATGGGCAGTCCGACCGTCGACAGCCCATTCGCCTTCACCGCACCGGCGGCGGTGCGGGCCAACTCGGTAGCCTCTTCGCGGACGATTCCCGAAGCCACAGTATCGCCGTTTTCGGAGGCTGCGAAGACGAGCGGAGCCAACCCGGCGATGGCGGCGCGATCCCACGAGCCGCGATAGACCGCCGGGATGAGTTCTGGCACGCCGCTCAACTCCATCGCTTCGACGAACCGCCCGCTCAGACTCGTTGCCGGCCCGATGCCGTCGAAAGCTCGGCAGGCCGCTCGCAGCCCCTGCACCGCGATGCGGTAGGCGCTCCCCTCGTCGCCCATGAGGTAGCCCCAGCCTCCGCAGCGTCCGAGTTCCCCGGTCGGCGTTTTCACGAAGGCGATGGAGCCGGTGCCGGCGATGACCGCCAGCCCCCAGCCTTCGGGAGTGCCCGCGGCGAGGAGCAGAGTCGCATCGTTGGCGACTTCGACTCCGTCGGCCAATCCGATGCGGGTGGCCCATCCGTGGATGATGTCCAACCCTTCTTGCCGATCGACTCCCGCGAGACCCAAGCAGGCCGCGGCGACTTTCGTGCGAGATCGGTTCGCGGCGGCGAAGGCCCGGTCGATAGCGCTGTCCAACGCCCCGAGCGCGGCATCGACCCCCACCCCTTGGATGTTCGATGGGCCCGCTTCCCCGCGTCCCACAATCGCGCCCGTCATCGCAGACGCGAGGAGGGCCACGGTGCTGGTGCCGCCGCCGTCGATGCCGAGGACGAGGGGTTCCGTCATCGCTTCTCCCCGCGCGCTGTGCGCTCGACCAACTCGCGCAGGCCGACCTCGGCGAGTTTTCGCCAGCGTTCATCTCCCGCGCCGTCGGGTGTTCGACCCATTACCGATTGCCAAGCTTTCATCGCGTCCTCGGTCGCGCCGACTCCGGCGAAGGCCACACCGCGCTGGTAGATCCGCTCCGCTTCGCAACTGTACTCCACTTTCGCGCCGTCCTCGACGGCGCGGCGGAGCTTCCTCCGGTCGGCCATCTTAATCCGCGCCGCCCGGACTTCGTCGGCGTAGTCGCCGGGGTACTTCGTCGAAAGGGGTTCCAAGTAATCGTCCCAAGCCCGGTCCCAATCGGCGGGGTCGTCCGATTCCAGTAGCGGCTGGGCCGACGCGTAGAGATCCTGCGCGCTGGGACGGGGCCAGAACCAGAGCAGCAGCGCCACGGCGAGCAGTCCGCAGAAGAGCGGGATGACGACCCGGGGCCGCGACATGAGCGGCCGCGGTCGCTCCCAAGCATCGGACGCCGACGCGGCTTCTCCGCGCAGCGCCGGCATCGAGTCGGTGCCGGCCCCGTCGGTGACCGGCCACGCGATCTTCTCCCCTTTGCGCTCGGCCTTCCCGCGGATGTGCCCGAGGATTTCGATCACCGTCGCGGCCGTCGGCGGCCGGCGGGTCGGGTCTTTGCTCAGCAGCGCGCAGACGAGTTCGTCGAAGTCGTGGGGCAGCTTGTTCACGAACTGCACGGGCCGGTCGGGCAGCACATAGCAGTGCTTGTGCATGAACTCCGCAGCCGTGGCGGCGGCAAACGGCGGCCGGCCGCAGAGCAGCAAGTAAAGCAGGCCGCCGTAGGCGTAGAGGTCGCTGCGGCGCGTGAGCGGTTTGCCGGTGAAGAACTCGGGCGCGAGGAACGCGGCGGTGCCGCACGGCTCGGCGGAGAGCGTCAGCGGGTTCAGCGGGAAGAGTTTGCCGATGCCGAAGTCGGTGACTTTCAGCACCCCTTCGGGCATGAGGATGAGGTTCGACGGCTTCAGACCCCGGTGCAAAATGCTGCGGTGATGCGCATGCTTCAGCGCCCGTGCCGCTTGCACGGCCACGCTGAGTACCGTGTCGCGCCAGTTCAATCCGGGTTCGTCGGGTCGCTTCAATGTCCGCAAGCCGGATTCGAGATCGGTGCCCGTCACGAACTCGGTCGCGTAGTACGCGGCCCCGGCATGGACGCCGGCGTCGTAGAACTTGGCGATGTTCGGATGGTTCAACCGCTGGAGCGCGAGCATCTCGCCGGGGAACTTCTTCAGGAACTCGGGCGCGCGGGCCAATTCGTGGGCGAGCAGCTTGACGGCGGCGGTGCGGCTCGGATCGTTGGCCGCCGCGGCGCGGTAGGTCACTCCGAGCGCACCCCGGCCGAGTTCGGCGCCGAGTATCCAGTTTCCGATCCGCGCTCCGGTCATCGCCGCGCTCCTCCGCCTATCCTAAGACGGTAGGAATTCCGCGTTGCCCCGCCACCGTCCGCGATCCGGAGACTCTCCCGTGCGGGCCATCTTGCTCATCGCCCACGGCAGCCGCCGGGCGGAAGCCAACGCCGATCTGGAACACGTCGCGCAGGGTCTGCGGGATCGCGGAGAGATCGCGGCTATCATCTGCTCGTACCTCGAATTGGCCGCGCCGACCATCGAAGAGGGCGGCTCGGCCTGCGTCGAATGCGGAGCGACCGAAGTGGTGATGCTGCCGTACTTCCTGTCGCCGGGCGTCCACGTCCGCGAGGATTTGCTTACCGCACAGAATGCCCTCGCCGAGCGATTCCCGACGGTGACGTTCCACCTCGCGGAGCCGCTCGGTCGGCATCCGCTGCTGCTGGATGTGGTGGAAGCGCGGATTCGGGAAACTCTTCCTCCCCCTCTCCGCTTCGGAGAGGGGGCCGGGGG
>JAYVTJ010000942.1:0-2344 GCA_043774415.1 Fimbriiglobus sp.
GTCGAGTCTTCGAGCCCCACCGATTCATAAGACGGCGGGTTCCGAAGACTCCACCCGCCCTACGAAAACGTCAGCCGCCGGCGAATCGCTCGGGGAGCAGCAGCGCCGCGGGGTTCTGCAACTGCGCGATCACCGCGTTGCCGAAAGCGGCGCCGATGGCGCCGTCCAGCACCCGGTGGTCGAACGAGAACGAAAGGTAGACCATGTCGGCCGGGCGAATCTGCCCAGCGGCATCGTACACGGGCCGCTTCACCACTTTGCCGACGCCGAGGATGCCCACCTCGGGCGAGTTGATGATCGGCGTCGAAATCAGCCCGCCGATGTTGCCGACGCTCGTGACCGTGAAGGTGCCCCCCTTCAGATCTTCGAGCTTCGATTTGCCCGACCGCGCCTCCTTGCTCAGCCGCTCGATTTCGGTCGCGATGGCCGCGAGATCCTTCTTGTCGGCGTCTTTCACAACGGGGACGATCAGCCCCTGCGGTGCGGCGACGGCGATGCCGATGTTGTACTTGTCGTGCAGGATCGATTCCTGCGCCGCGTCGTCGAAGGTGGCATTGACGACGGGGATGCGCTTCAGCGCGCGGGCCACGGCTTTGACCACGAACGGCAGGAAGGTCAGCTTCACGCCGGCATTCGCGAAGGTCTCCTTCAACTGCGAGCGCAGGCGCACGAGGTCGGTGAGATCGCATTCGTCGATGTAGGCGTAGTGCGGGATCGTCCGCTTCGCCTCGACCATATGCTCGGCGATCTTCCGGCGCAGGCCGATGAGCTTCACGCGGGTGCCGGGGGTGCCGTAGTCGACGGCGGGTGCTGCGGGCTTGCGGATCGGCTCATTCGCGGCCGGCCGGAAGTGCGCGGCCAAGTCTTCGACGAGGACGCGCCCGCCGGGGCCGGTGCCGGCGATGCGGGCGAGATCGACGCCGAGCTTGCGGGCCATCTGCCGGACGGACGGGGCCGCACTCGGGAGCACGGCGGTCGCGGTGCCGTTGGACGGTGCCGGGGAATGCAGCAGTCCGGAGAGTTCGCCGCGCACGATCACCGGCTTGACGGTGGTGGCGTGAACCGGAGCGCTCTCCGCCGGTTCGCCGGAGGTCGTGTAGCGCATCACCACTTCGCCGACTTTGATTTTGGTCCCCGCCTCGGCGAGTGTCTGGGTCACATGGCCCTCGAAGGCGGAGGGGACTTCCATCGTCGCCTTGTCGGAGAGGACTTCCATGAGCGGCTGGCCGCGCTGCACGCGATCCCCCGGCTTCACGAGCCAGTGGACGAGTTCGACCTCGATGAGGCCTTCGCCGACGGGGGGCAGCTCGAAATCCATGCGGACGGCCTCGGCGGACTCCGATCGGGGGTGCCGGAGAATTGTAGCCGGGAGGGCCGGAAAATCGCGGGTATACTGACCCGATGAAACCGACCGTGCTGATCATCGACGACGAAGAAGCCATCGCCTGGGCTTTGCGCAAGGCGTGCGAGACCCAGGGCTATCGGGCCATCGTGGCGCCGTCGGCCGAAGAAGGGCTGGCGAAGGCGAAGACCGAGCATCCGGCTGCGATCTTTCTCGATGTGCGCCTCCCCGGAATGGACGGACTGACGGCCCTCGGCAAGCTCCGCGTCTCGAATCCGGAGGCGGCGATCCTCGTGATGACCGCGCACGGGAATCTGGCCACGGCGGTGAAGGCCGTCGAAGGCGGGGCGTTCGATTACCTTGCGAAACCGTTCGATTTGGAAGTGGCCATCGCCGCCGTGGAGCGGGCCGTGCAGCGCGGGACCGCCCCGGCAAAGCCGTCGGCTCCCTTGGCGGGAGACGATGAAATCGTCGGCACGAGCCTGTCGATCCAGAATGTCTTCAAACGGATCGCCCTCGTGGCGCCGACCGGGGCGTGCGTGCTCATCACGGGCGAGAGCGGAACCGGCAAGGAACTCGTGGCGCGGGCGATCCATGCGAACAGCCCGCGCCGCGACAAACCCTTTTTGCCCGTCCACGTTGCGGCGCTGAATCCGAACCTCGTCGAGAGCGAACTCTTCGGACACGTGAAGGGGGCGTTCACCGGCGCGGAGAAATCGCGTCAGGGGCTTCTCGCGCTCGCCGATGGCGGCACCGTGTTTTTGGACGAACTCGCGGACATCCCGCTGCCCGTGCAGGCCAAATTGCTCCGCGTGCTCGAACGCCAGGAGATCCTGCCCGTCGGTGGGAGTGAGTCCACGACCGTGAACGTGCGCGTCATCTCGGCCACTCACGGCGACCTGTCCGCCGCGGTCCGCGATGGCCGCTTTCGCCACGATCTGTTCTTTCGGTTGAACGTCTATCCGATTCACCTGCCGCCGCTGCGCGATCGCGTGGACGATG
>JAYVTJ010000943.1:0-2109 GCA_043774415.1 Fimbriiglobus sp.
TACGGGACGATTCTCGGATGGCCAGTTCGATTCCAAGTCGTTGCTCGCCTAGCGCATAAAGAGTATCGGCCGCTCGTTTCGCTCGTTTCAGAGCTTTCAAAGGGGGGGGTAGCGATATCGACCGAAACTGAAATCGAAAGTCCACTCCCCTTGACGCGATCCCCGCCGCCGGGCATATCCGACCCACGGCTCACGATAGGCAGGGACGCCCCATGGACTGGCGAACGCGGGCGAGGCAGGCGGTCGCACTCTCGGTGCTCGGCGGCGCCGGCTGCGCGAGCATGCCGCCGCTCGATAACCCCGCGCTGATCCAATCCGGGCCGAACGCCACCGAGAACCCGGTGCTGCTCGCGCCGGGCCAGCCGACGCCCGAAGGGTACGAGGAGATCTACAACCGCGTGCTCGATGCCCTCGACGACTACTTCGAGATCAAACCGGCGTCGCGGTATTCGGGCGTCATCGAAACGCTCCCGCGCATCGCCCCCGGCTTCGAGCAGCCGTGGAAGATCACGACCCCGGACTCGCGCCAGCGCCTGCTCGCCACGTTCCAGACGATGCGGCACAAAGCGGTGGCGAAGATCTGGGCCGGCGAGCGCGGCGGCTACCGCGTCTCGATCGAAGTGTACAAGGAAATCGAGAATCCATCTCAGCCGCTGCTGTCGCCCAGTTCCACGCCGCTCTTCCGCGATTCGGCGACCGTCGATCGCCGCTCCGAAGTGATCTCGAGCCCCCGCTCGCCCGAGCAGGAGTGGATCCCCGCCGGCCCGGCCCCGCACCGCGACTTCGCCTTCGAGCAGATCATCCTCCGGAAGATCCAAGTCGCCGGGATGCAGAAGTAGTCGCCGGAGTCGGCCCGCGCTTCCGACTTTCCTTCACCTCCCGCCGATTTCGTCTACAATTGCCCTGCGGCATCGGATCGATGGGATTCGGTGCCGGGACACCGCCGTCGATCCGAGGCCACCGTGCAAGTCAAACTCTCCGTCCGCCACGGCACCATGACCGAAGAGCACCAGCAGATCATCTCCGCGAAGGCCGAGAAGCTCCTGCACTTCTTCGACCGGCTCATCATGATCGAGGTGATGGTCGATCTCGCGGGGCACGACAAGCACGTCGAAGTCATCGCCGAAGCGGAGCACAAGCACGAATTCGTGGGGAACGGCTCGGCCCCCGACGCGATGGTGGCCGCGGCCATCGCCGTGGAAAAGGTCGTTCACCAGATCAAGCACTACAAGGATTCGATCCAGGATCATCGCCGGACGCCGGCCCGCGGCGACGCCGAAGGCGCGAAATCCTAGCGCGTGCTCCGCATCGATCGGACGCACCCGGAGGATTCCCCATGCGGCTCAGCAGTTTCATCGTGAAAGAAGCGATCGTGCCGGCCCTCGCCGCGACGACGCGCGACGCCGCCATCGCCGAGATCATCCAGAGCCTGAAGAACGCCGGCCAGTTCACCGACGCCGACGTGACCGACGTGACGGCCGCGGTGCTGCGCCGCGAGCAGCTCGGATCGACCGGCATCGGCCACGGCGTCGCGATCCCGCACTCCCGGCACCGCGATGTGCCGAACCTCGTGGGGACCGTGGCCATCTCGCGGGCGGGGCTGGCCTTCGACAGCATCGACGGCGAACCGGTCCATTTGCTTTTCCTGCTGATCTCCCCCGATCAGCAGCCCGGCCCGCATCTGAGAGCGCTCGATGCGGTCGTGCAGCGCACGAAGGACGAAGCGCTCGTTTCCAAATTGAAGGCGTGCGGATCGGCCGAGGAAATATGGGCGCTCCTGAACTGACAGCCGCGCCGCCGACGGTGCGGCGGATCGCGCGGACGGTGATCGTGGCGAACCCGCCGATGGGGCTCCACGTCCGCCCCGCCGCGGCGTTCGCCAAGCTCGCGCGCGGGTTGAAGTGCAGCGTGACGCTCTGCCACGGGGCCAAGCGCGCCGACGGCCGCAGCGCCTTCGACCTGCTGGGACTACTCGCCGAACCGGGGACCGAACTCCTGCTCGAGATCGAAGGCGAAGACGCCGACATCGCGGTCGGGCCGCTCTGCGAGATCCTGATGTCCGAAGGCGATCCGGGCGAGACCCCTAGTCCTTTGCGTTGAAAAGCGTAC
>JAYVTJ010000944.1:0-4720 GCA_043774415.1 Fimbriiglobus sp.
AAGTGCTCGAAGCGATGGCGATGGCGAAGCCGACGCTCGCGGCCCCCGCCGCGATCCGCGCGATCCGCGTCGCAGTGGGGAAGGACTTGCTCGCGCCGACGACCGAAGCGGAGTGGGTCTCGGCCGTGTGCGACCTGCTCGGCGACACCGCACGACAGCGCGAACTCGGCGGCGCGGCCCGACGGTTCGTCGAAGAGCACCACCACTGGGATCGCTGTTTGCAACCCCTCGTGAGCGCGATCCTCGCGGCGACCACTCCGAAGGTGTCCGCGTGATGGCACTGCGACTCCCCCGCCCGCTCCCGGTCGTCTTCGATGCGCGGGTCGTCACCGGCTCCGGCGGCGGGCCGGACAAAACGATCCTGAACTCGCCGCGGTTCCTCGAACCCCTCGGGTACCGCATGCTCTGCGGCTACCTCACGCCGCCCGGCGATCCCGGCTTCGCCGTGCTCGAACAGAAAGCGGCGCAGGCCGGCGCTCCGCTGTTCGCGATTCCCGATCGCGGCCCCGCCGATTGGCGCATCGTGCCGAAGCTCCTGAAAATCTGCCGCGAAGAGAACGTCGCCATCTGGCACGGTCACGACTACAAGACGAACGCCCTCGGCCTGCTCCTCAACCGCTTCCGGCCGATGCGCCTCGTGACGACCCTGCACGGCTGGGTGAAGCGGACCTCCCGGACGCCGCTCTACTACCGCATCGACCGCCTCTGCCTGCCACATTACGAGCGCGTCTTCTGCGTCTCCGACGATTTGTTTGAAGAGGCTCGCAAGTCCGGTGTGGCCACGCGCAAGTGCGTGCTGCTCGAAAATGGAATCGACACCGCCGAGTATTCGCGCCGGCAGACGACGGCCGAAGCAAAGCTCGCGCTCGGCTTCGCGACCGATGAGTCCCTGATCGGCGCCGTCGGCCGGCTCTCGCCGGAAAAGGGATTCGACATCCTGCTGAGGGCCGTGAAAATGCTGCGCGACCGCAAGTGTCCCGCGAAGCTCGTCATCGTCGGCGAAGGGGACGACCGCGCCCGGCTCGAAGCGCTGCGCGCCGATCTCGGGTTGCGAGATATCGTGCGGTTCGCCGGTTGGCAGTCGGACACCAAGCCCTACTTCGAAGCGATGGATCTCTTCGCGCTGAGCAGCTTCCGGGAAGGGCTGCCCAACGTGCTCCTCGAAGCGATGGCGCTCGGCGTGCCCTGCGTCGCCACGCGGATCGCGGGGGTACCGAAGCTGATCGAGCACGGCGTCAGCGGCTGGCTCGTGGAACCCGGAGATCCGATTGCGCTGGCCGACGGAATATTCCGCCCGCTCGGCCATTCCGACCTAAGCTCCCACTGCGCGGATGCAGCCCGGCGCACAATCCGCGAGCGCTACGACTTCGGCCGCCGCACCGCGCGATTGGCGACTGCGTACGATGAATTGCTCGGAGACGAGACGAGACCCCGATGATCCGCCTCATGACCGCATCCGCACAGCCCGCCCTGACCGTTTGGGTCCATCCGTCCGCGCGCATCGGCGACCGATTGGCCGACCTCACCGCTTTCGCGATGAAGGGCGATCCCGCCCCCCTCAGCCGGCACCCCGCATGGCTGACGGTTCTGCGCGACGGATTGGGCCAAGAGGTCTTCGCGCTCGAAGCCCGGATGCACGGCGAGACGTGCGGTTTCCTGCCGCTGGCGTTCATCGACAGCCTGCTCTTCGGCCGCTACCTCGTGAGCCTGCCGTACCTCAGCAGCAACGGTGTGATCGCGGACGCGCCGGACGTGCAATCGCTGCTCGTCGGCCGCGCGCTCGAACTCGCGGAGGAACTCGATGTCAACCACTTGGAACTGCGGCACGAGCGGCCGATCGAACACTCCGAACTGAACGGCGAACTCTCGAGCAAAGTCCACATGCGGATGGAGCTTCCCGGAACGTCCGAAGCGCTCTGGAAAGGATTCGATCCGAAAGTGCGAAATCAGATCCGCAAGGGGGAGAAGAACGGCTTCCGGATCTCGTGGGGCGGAGAAGAATCGCTCGAGGCCTTCTACGCGGTGCTGAGCCACAACATGCGCGATCTCGGGACGCCCGTGTACGGGCGGCGGCTCTTCCGCATGATACTGCGCACGTTCCCAGATGACGCGGAGATCGCCGTCGCGTGGAACGGCGAAACGCCGATTGCGGCCGCACTCTTGCTCCACGGCACGGGCTGGACCGAAGTGCCCACGGCCTCATCTCTGAGGGAATACAATAATACCTGCGTCAATATGATGATGTATCATCACCTGCTGAATCGCTCGATTGCACGCGGGCAGAAAATATTCGATTTCGGCCGCTCGACCGCGGACGGGCCGACCTTCAAATTCAAGAAGCAGTGGGGTGCCCGGCCGGTCCCCGCGACTTGGCAATTCGCCCTGCGGAATGGGGATTCCGGCGCCATGCGGCCCGACAATCCGCGATTCGGACGCATGATCCGATTCTGGCGGAAACTCCCCGTCCGGCTGACGCAGTACATCGGGCCGTCCATCGTTCGCGGCATTCCTTAAAGCGCTTCCATTTTCATCGTAGCGGAAGTCGCCAGACTTCCGGTTTCTGCGAAGTCGGAAGTCTGGCGACTTCCGCTACAAGAATCATGAATTCGCTCCAGAGATCGTCCATATCAATAAGTTTCGCGCGGATGTATATCGGTCGCACCGGAGTTGATGAAAAGGCCGAATCCGATTTGCACGAGTGCGATGTATTCATTACATTACAGCTGCCGTAAGGGCGGTTAACGACCGCCCGACAATCCGGCGACCGGCACCCCCTCCGGCTCCGCCTCCGAATCGTCCGCCCCCGTCCCAGGCCCGGCCTGAAACTCGATCCTCCCCGCCGGATCCGATCCGGCCGGGTTCCGCGCTCGCTGCGCCGGGAGTCGCCCGATGATGTTCACCCGCAGGATTCTGCTCGTCGGGACCGACGCGCGGTTCGCGCAGACGGTGCAGGCGCACATCCACAAGAGCTTCCTCATCACGGCTCCGTCCGCGCGGTTCGAAGACCTCCCGAATCTCGTCCGCCGGGACACCGACGGCGTCCTGCTCTTCCTCGCGTCCGATGCCCTCGACGCCGAGCGCATCGATGCGGCGGTGCGCGAACTGCGCCTCCAGCAGTGGCCGCCGCGGTTGGCCGTGCTGGCCTCGGAGCAGTACCCCGTTTCGCGCCGCCTCGATGCCATCGCCGGGCACCTCGATGCGAATTTCGTCTGGCCCGGCCATCTCCGCGAGTTCAACGCCTGGATCCGCCGGGCCGTCGTGCCGGGCATCCCGTTCCCCGATCCGCACGCCGAGAGTCTTGCGCAGCGCATCCGTGGCCGGCTGCTCCCGTCGACGCCGTCGCTGGCCCCGATGATCGAGCAGTTGGAGATCGCCGCGGCGCACAGCGTCACGGTACTGGTCGAAGGCGAAGCGGGCACCGGCAAAGCGCACCTGGCGAAACTCATCCATGACTGCTCGCGTCGGGCGGCCCACCGGTTCCTGAGCGTCTCGTGCGGTTCGGCTTCGGGTCCGCACCTCGCCGCCGAGTTGTACGGGCAGGCGAAGGGCGCCGGCGCGGAGGGCGAGAAGGTCGGCAAGTTCGAAGCGGCGGGGGAGGGGACGCTGATGATCGAGGAGATCGATCTACTGGCTCTCGAGCAGCAGGCGAACCTGCTCCGCACGCTCGAGACCGGCGAATTCGAACCGCTCGGCAGTCAGGAAACGCGGCGGAGCACGGCGCGCCTCATCGCGGCCTCGAACTGGAATTTGGCCGACGCCGTCGAGCGCGGCACCCTGCGGAGCGACCTGTACTACCGCCTGAATGTCCTCGCGTTCCGCCTGCCGCCGCTGCGGGATCGCACCGGCGATATCGCACCGCTCGCCCGGGGGATGGTGGCCCGCTACGCTTCGCGCTTTTCGAAGCGCATCGGCGGCATCCATCCCGAAGTGCTGCGGGCGCTGGAAGCTTTCCCGTGGCCGGGGAACATCCGCCAGCTCGAAAACGTGATCCAGCAATCGGTGCTGAGCTGCACGGGCGAGGAGTTGCGGTTGCAGCATCTGCCCCCGATCGTCCATACTCTCCGGGCCGAGTCGAATACCGCGACGCCGATGCCGGTGCCGGGGGCGGCGGGATCGCTGGCGCACAATCGGGAAACGACCGAGCGCGCCGCCATTTTGCGGGCGCTGGAGAAGGTGTCGTTCAGCCGGACGCGGGCCGCGGAACTGCTCGGAGTGAGCCGGGTGACGCTCTACAAAAAGATGAAGAAGTACGGCCTGCTCGCGAAGCCGGGCTCGGGCACGCCGCCCCCGCAGCAGTCCTTCGTCCGCGCCGGCGGATAGGTCCGTTCCACGGAGAGGAGCCTCGAAGCCATGATGGCCAACCCCGATCTGCACTACTTCCACAAGCCGTTCGAAGCCGCGCCGCTGCCGGAGGGCGTCGAGTTCCTCGCACTGTCCGAGTTCCTCGCCGACGAACCCGCCTGCCGGACACTCTGGGAACTGATCGACACCCAGTTCCGCACCCGCTCCAAGTTCCTCTCCATCTGGCCGTCGGTGCGCTTCGTTTGCCTCCATCGCGACGCCGACGGTAACGCCGACGGCTTCCTCCTCGTCTCCGCCCCCGTCAACTGGCAACTCGACTACGTCGTCGTCCGGCCCGATTCGCGGGGCCAGGGGATCGCCGGGACGATTGTGAAGGCCGCGCTCGGTCAGGCGTACTTGCACGGCGCGCCTTACGTGA
>JAYVTJ010000945.1:0-3561 GCA_043774415.1 Fimbriiglobus sp.
CACCCCCTAACCCCCTCTCCGAAGCGGAGAGGGGGAACAGGAACAGCAGTGGCCGCACTCCCCTCCATCCGATAATCCATCGCTACTCTCTCCCTTTCCCAACGGGTGCTCCGTGAAACGTCTCCTGCGTCCGTTTGCCATCGTGGCTCTCGCGGGCTTGCTCGCGGCCCTTCCCGCCTGCGGGGGCAAGGGCGGGAGCGGCAAACCCAAAGTCGCCGTCGTCACCAACTGCACGGCCGAGTTCTGGACCATCTGCGAAGCGGGGGCCAAGCAGTCGGCGAAGGACAACGACGTCGATGTGCTCTTCCGCCAGCCGAAGACCAACACCGTTTCCGACCAGATGGAAATCGTCGAAGCGCTGCTCAAGCAGAACATCAAGGGCTTGGCCATCAGCGTCATCAATCCGAAGGAGCAGACGCCCGACCTCTCCCGCATCGCGGGGGAAGTGAACCTCCTCACGATGGACAACGACGCCGAGAAGAGCGGTCGCCTCTGCTACGTCGGGATCGACAACTACGAAGCGGGCAAGGAAGCGGGTCGCATCGTGAAGCGCGCCCTCCCGAACGGCGGGACCGTCGCCCTTTTCATCGGCAACACGACCTCGGCGAACGCCAAAGACCGCGTGGCCGGAGTGCTCGACGAACTCGACGGGAAGGACAACCGCGCCGAAATCCGCGACGGCAAATTCCGCGAGAAGTACGGCAATTACACCCTGCACCGCAAGTCGCCCATCACCGACGACACCGAAGAAGCCAAGGCCCTCACGAACGCCGGCGATGCGCTCGAACAACTGAAGAACACGCCCGATGTCGCGATGGTCGGCCTCTATGCGTACAACCCGAAAGCGATCCTCGAATCGGCCAAGGCCAAGAGTCTCGTCGGGAAGGTGAAGATCGTCGGCTTCGACGAAGACTTCGTCACGCTCGACGGCATCGATAAAGGGGAGATCGAAGGGACCGTCGTGCAGGACCCCTACAACTACGGCTACGAATCGGTGAAGTGGCTCGCGCACATGGCCAAAGGCGGCGACAAAGCCCAACTGCCGACGAAGGCCACACCGCACCGACTCGTCACGAAGTCCGGCGACAAAATGCCCGGCGTCGAAGTGCCGATCTACAAGGCCGCCGACTACGCCAAGAAGATCCGCGAGTCCCTCGCCGCCGGCAAGTAAAGCGAACCATGCCCGGCGAACCCCTCCTCGTCGCCCGCGAAATCCGCAAGCAGTTTCCGGGCGTCCTCGCCCTGGACGGCGTCTCCGCGACCGTGCGCCCCGGGGAAGTGCTCGCCCTCGTCGGCGAGAACGGCGCGGGCAAATCGACGCTGATGAAGATCCTCGCCGGGGTCTACCAGCCCGACGGCGGCACGATCGTATTCCGCGGGCAGCCGGTGCGCTTCTCCGGCCCGCTCGCCGCGATGAAGGCCGGCATCAGCCTGATCCACCAAGAGCTGAACCTCGCGGAAAACCTCTCGGTTCAAGACAACCTCTTCCTCGGCCGCGAAACCACAATCGGCGGCCCGCTGAAGTTGCTCGATCAACGCGGGGCCGGCCGCACGGGCGCCGCGCTTTTGGATCGCGTCGGGCTGCCCGCGTCGTTCCTTCCGAGACCCGTCGGCGACCTGCCACCGGGGCAGAAGCAGCTCGTCGAAATCGCCCGCGCGCTCGGCTTGGACGCGAAGCTGCTCATCATGGATGAGCCGACGTCAAGCCTCACGCAGACCGAGACCGACCGCCTGTACGAAGTGATCGTCGCACTCAAAGCCGACGGCGTTTCGGTCGTCTACATCTCGCACCGCCTCGCCGAAATCCGCCGCTGCGCCGACCGGGCCATCGTGCTGCGCGACGGCCGCAACGCCGGGGAACTCGCGAAAGAGGAACTCACCCACGCGAATCTCGTCAGGATGATGATCGGCCGCGATCTGAGGCAGTTCTTCCCGCGCCACCATCGGGGAACCGCGGGCGCGATTGTGCTGGAATTAGACGGAGTGATTCACCGTGGCGGGCCGGTCCATCCGGCCTCGCTCACCGTGCGGGCGGGCGAAGTCCTCGGCATGGCCGGACTGGTCGGCGCCGGGCGTACGGAACTCTCGGAAGCCGTCTTCGGCCTGCGCTCCATCGGTGCGGGCCGCATCCTCCTCGACGGGGAACCGATCCGCATCCGCAAGCCGGGCGACGCGATAAGAGCGGGCATCTTCCTCGCGCCGGAAGACCGCCGCATGAACGGGCTCGTACTCGAAGAGAGCGTCGGGGCGAATCTGTCTCTGCCCAATCTCGACCGCATCAGCGACTACAACCTCATCGACGCGAAAACCGAGCGGAAACTGCACGCCGACACGATCGCGCAGCTCTCGATCAAAACGCCGAGCGCGGCCCAACCCGTGGGGCTCCTCTCCGGCGGCAACCAGCAGAAGGTCGTCTTCGGCAAGTGGCTGGCGCGCGGCCCGAAGGTGCTCATCCTCGACGAACCGACCCGCGGCGTGGACGGCGGCGCGAAGACCGAGATCTACGCGCTGATCGACGAACTCGCCGGCCGCGGCGTCGCCGTCTGGATGATCACGAGCGACCTGGAAGAACTCCTCGGCATGTCCGACCGCGTCACCGTGATGCACGACGGAAAGATCGCCGGGGAGTTGTCCCGCGAAGAACTGACCGAAGAAGCCGTGATGACCTTGGCAACCGGAGGCGGCGGATGAACGGCAAGCTCAAGCTCGGCAGTTTCTTCGCGGGCAGCACCGCCGTCGTGCTGGCGCTCTGGCTCACCCTCGGCCTGCCGCTGAAAGCTTTGCCCCTCGGTAACCGCTATCAGCTCTGGTTCGCCGCGCTCGCGGTGTCGCTCGGGCTGCTCGCCTTCACGCTCGAACTCACCCGCCGGAATCTCGTCCGCCTCGTCGGCGTCGCCGTGCTGCTCGCCCTGCTCATCGGCACGCTCGCCGCATCGGCGGAGACGGCCTTCGGGCGCTCGAACGTCTTCGAACTCCTCAGCCGGCAGGGCGCCCTCGGCGTCATCACCATCGGCGCCGCGCTCATCATCCTCACCGGCGGCATCGACCTCTCCATCGGCTCGGTCGTCGGCCTCTCGGCCGTGGCCTTCGGCACCCTCATGGAAATGGGCGTCGCCCCGATCGCTTCGCTCCTGCTGGTCATCGTACTCGGCATCGGCGTCGGCCTGACCAACGGCCTGCTCGTCACCCGGCTGCGATTGCAAGCGTTCCTCGTGACGCTCTGCGGCATGTTCGTCTTCCGCGGTTTCGCGCGCGAGATCAACAATCGGCAGACGGGCCTCGTCATCGCGAAAGAAGCCCACCCCGAATTCGCCGAGTCGATCAACGACATGCGCGCGCTGCTTGTCGGCAAAGCCGAGAACGGCGCCCTCGAATTTCCCGCGATGCTCGTCGTCATGCTGCTGATCGCGGCGGCCGTCGCCGTGGTGCTGCACAAGTCCGCGTACGGGCGGTACTGGTTCGCCATCGGCTACAACGACCAAGCGGCGCGCTATGCGGGCATCGGCGTCGAGCGCCAGCGCCTCGCCGTGTTCGTGCTCGGCTCGACGCTCGCCGCGTTCG
>JAYVTJ010000946.1:0-3522 GCA_043774415.1 Fimbriiglobus sp.
TGCTCGCCGTCCTCGCGGCGCTGACGCTGAGCGGCGTTCAGCGCGTCCGTGAGGCGGCGGCGCGGATGTCATGTTCGAACAACTTGAAACAGATCGGGATCGCGACCCAGAGTTACCACGACGCGATGCAGCGACTGCCTCCGATGGTGGATGACGGCGGCACGGCCCGCTCTGCGGAAGGGATGATGTCGGTATTCGCCGCGATGGCGCCATTCATCGAAGCGGACTGGATCATGTACAGTTCAAAATCGTCGGCACCGGATAAATATCACGGACATTCTTCGGTCGGATTCACCGCCTACATCAAAGAGACGAACTTGACTAATCACGGTGGGGACGCCAATCAATACCGGAAAGTGTTCCACTGCCCATCGGATCTCACGGCGGACAATCTCCGCGATTTGCCGATGGCGCTTCCGAACGGCACCACGGGCTACTACGCCACCGGCTGCTACGCCGCCAATGGCCTGCTTCCGTGGGGCAGCGGCGGCTTCGGAAAAGCACCGCTCGAACAGCTCTCGCTGACGGTCCTCTTCGCCGAACGGCCGCAGGTCTGCCGTGCGTCGTCGGGGGAGACGGTCTACAACCTCTGGGGCGTCGGGTTCTACAGTCCGCACATGCCGGCCTTCGCAGCCTTGGCCCCCGCGAGCTCACCGCGTTCGTGGACGACCGGCCAAGCCGCTCCGGTCTTCCCGCTCGAAGGGGAAGATCGCGTCCGCATCGGCCGCGCGGATTCGACACTGCAATCGCCCGACTTCGAATTTCCCTCCCGACGGATCGGTCGCGATGGCGACTGCGATCCGCGCTTGCCGGGCTCGCCGCACCGCGCCGGTCTGCAAGTCGGCATGGCCGACGGGAGCGTGCGGGTCTATTCGTACGACACGACGCCGGGCGTCTTCTGGCTGGCGTGTCATCCGGGGCTCGTCGGCCCGCGCTCGAACCGATAGCGGGCCTAGAATAGCGTTTCCCGCCTCCCGCACGGTCGTGTCGATATGGCTCTTCCTGAACCCCTCCCTCAGCCGAAGCGCTACCGGGTCAGCGCGAAGTGGCTCTTCAGCCTGACCGCGCTGACGCTGCTCGTGCCGGTGCTCATGGTCTTCGTGATCTTCCCGTGGCTCGGCGAACAGGCGTTCGGATCGGTCGAGGAGATCGACCCGGCGCAGGTCGCCGTGATCCGGGTGCAGTTGCTCAACCACCCGCAGGGGAAGGACGACGTCGGCCCCACCGAGATGCACCCGGACGACTTCCCGAAGCTCCTCGCGGCCATTTCGGGTGCGGAAAAGGTGGACAAGATCCCCGCCGCGACGTGGCTCGGCGAGTTCCGCGTCCGCTTCAAGGACGACCGCCGCGGAACGATTCGCCTCTACTGGCAGAAGCAGAACGCGAGCATTCCGAACAGCCCCGCGATCGTCTGGATGAAGGTCGGCGGCAACTACTATCGCGGCGGCGATGTGCTGGCGCTGTTCGATCTGGCGCGGGAGTGTGCGGCACGCGGAACATTCCGGCGGTGAGAACGATTCGGGATCGCAATTTGCAAGGTATTCCGTTCGGCCGCTGTATCCGAAATGCTAGAATGGACGCTCCGGTCCGAAATCGGACTCGGGCCAGTCGTGTCTTTCTTCTCTCGCAATCGATCTGGAATTCTGATGAACACTCCGAGCTGCGCTCATTCTTCCCGCAGATGGGTTGCAACGGTCATCGCCGTCGTCTTCGGGTTCGCACTCGGGTGCGGCGACTCGGCGCCCAAATTGGCGACGGTGCAGGGCAAAGTGACCCTCAACGGCGCCGACCTCGACGGTGGGCGGATCCGGTTCCTCCCGGCGGCGGGGGCACCGGCGGATGCGGAGATCAAAGCTGGGCAGTACACGATCCAATTGCCGCCGGGCGAGTGCCGGGTCGAAATCACGTACCCCAAAGTGACCGGCAAGCGCAAAGCCTACGATACCCCGGATAGCCCGATGGTCGATATCACCGAGGAGAGCGTCCCGGCGATCTACAACTCGAAGACCGAGTTGAAGTACACCGTCACCGCCGGCGTCAACACTAAAGACTTCGAACTCAAAGGCAAAGCGAAATGACGCCCGCCATCCGATTCATCGTCCGTTATCCGGAGATTTCCATGACCGATCGAATGCTCGCCCGATCCGCCCGCCGCGGATTCACCCTGATCGAACTGCTCGTCGTGATCGCGATCATCGCGATCCTGATCGGGCTCCTCCTGCCGGCCGTCCAGAAAGTCCGCGAGGCGGCCGCGCGGATGAGCTGTACGAACAACTTCAAGCAGTACGGCCTCGCGATGCACGCCTACCACGACGCGAACGGCAAACTCCCCTACACCGCGAAGAATTCCCCGCGCCAAACTTGGGTGCCCCTCGTCTTGCCGTACGTCGAACAAGCGAACATCGTCGCTGGCTTCAGCGAATCGACGAGCCAGTTCTACCTTCCGCCCTATATCGTGACGAATAGCACGTCGGGTACTTTCACCAATCCGGTGAAACTCTTCTACTGTCCCAGCGACCGGCCCGGCGGCATCTGGAAAGACGATTCGTACTGGCGGGCCCGCGGGAACTACTTGGTCAACTGGGGCAACGTCCGCGTCGGCGACACCGGTCCCGCCAACCAAGTCGGGGTGTTCGGCAACTACGGGCCGACTCCCAAGCAGATGAAACTCACCGATATCGGCGACGGCACGTCGAACACGCTTCTCATGAGCGAGATCATCATCGCGAAGGTGGACAGCAGCGGAACGGGCTACGACGGCCGCGGCGACTTCTACAACGACGATGGGGCCAATTCGGGTTCGATGTTCATGACGATCAACCCGCCCAATTCGCCGGTGGCCGACTTCGGCTGGTGCCAGCCCGCCTCCACCGACTCGAAGATGCCTTGTACTTACAACTCGTCCGGAAGCTCGTTCTACGGTGCCCGCAGCCGCCATACCGGCGGCGTGAACGCGCTGAACTGCGACGGCTCGGTGAAGTTTTATTCGAACGGCATCGCACCGCTGACGTGGAATTTGCTCGGCTCGCCAAACGACGGACAAGTCCTCGGGAACTTCTAGCCCATCGGGTGCTGCCGGAACGCACTTGCGAGTTCGACGCCCGCGCGTCGGACTCGCTGCATTTCACCCGATCACCCGTTCGGCGGCAGCTGCGCCGGATTGCCGAACACCGTCTTCCACGGGCGGAGCGTCCACGTCACGAAGATGCCGGCGGTGCAAAACGGGTCGGCCTTCAGCAGCGCTTCGGCCCCGGCGGCATCCGGCGCTTCGTAGACGATGAACGCGCCGGAGTCGTCCGTGAACGGCCCCGCGATCGCGAGCTGACCCGCGTCGATGAGCTTCGTCAGGTAAGCCCGGTGCGCGGGGCGGTGCTCGGTCACCTTCGCCGTATCGGGGATGTACTTGATGTCGGCGGCCCACTTCATCGCGAATCCTCGGCGGGCAGGGTCGCCGAGCGCTCGGCGGGGAAATAGAAGCGGCTGAGGAGGGCGTGGACCGCGAACAGCGAGCCGGTGCAAACG
>JAYVTJ010000947.1:0-3545 GCA_043774415.1 Fimbriiglobus sp.
GTCCGCGTCGTCTCGCTCACGGTCGTCGAGACCGCCGACTGCGCCATCATCCGCCTCGTGCCGAGCGACTACGAGCGGGCCTACGAGATCCTCACGGCGGCGAAGCTGCCGTTCACCGAATCGGATCTGATGGTGGTGAAGCTGCCGGACAACGACCAGCCGCTGCTGACGATCACCAAGGCGTTCTTGGCGGGCGAGTACGACATCCACTACATGTACCCGCTGCTGATCGGCGTCGGGCCGATGGGCAACACGGCCGTGGCGATCCACGTCGACAACTTCGAAGGGGCGGCGGCGCATCTCCAGGAGGCGGGGTTCACGCTGTTCACCGAATCCGACCTGCGCGATTGAACGGTTTCCGGAATGCGAAAGAACCCCGCGAGTGCGGGGTTCTTTGCGTTGGGCACTCCGGTCTGTCGGTCAGTTCTTGAATGCGCCGTAGAGGCCGACGAGTACACTCGGCGACTTCGTCCAGTTCCGGTTCGGCGTGCGGACGACGTTCTTGCGGTCCTTTTCGAGCGTCTCCAAATACTTCAGGATCGTCTCTTCGGTGCCGAGCTTGCCGCCGAGGAGATTCACGCCGACGTTGGCGGTGTCCTTGACGGGCTGATACTCGGTGAACTTCAGCGCATCGACCCGCTTCGCCTTATCCCCCTTGGCCACGAGGACTTCGTTGACGAAGTACTTCGCGCTGGCCACGCCCGACCGCAATTTGTCCTTGTCGCCGTAGAGGAAGAGCATCGGGTTTTTGTCGCGCAGTTCCAGAGTGCAGTCGAGCGCGACCCACTTGGGAATGAGCGTTTCGCCGACGGACACGTGGCGTTCCGCGGAGAGCCAAATCGCGCCGGCGATATCTTTCCCGGCGGGGTCGGTGTTGTTCGGGAGCAGATTCGGCCCGATTTCCGACCAGTTCCGCGCCGGCTGGACGACCTGCGGCCGCGACCATTCCGCGGCCATGAAGAGCATCCCGACCGTCGCCGCATCGGTGGCGCCGATGATGTAGACGCTGCTGGTGTTCACGTCGCCGGCGTCGTTCATTTTGTCGAGGGCCACGCGGGCGGCCATGATGTCGTTGACGACCATCGGGAAGTAGCCGGGCTTCGCCGTCACGTCTTTGATCTCGATCTTCTTCGGCTGGGGATTCTTGTTGGCGATCGCGGACAGGTACTTGAAATTGATCGGATCGGTCCAGAACATTTTCGGATTGATGACGGTGCTCTTGCCGTGGCCGCGGAAGTCGAACCGGAGCACGTTGAAGCCGTTCTCGGCGAGGGTCGTGGCCAAGCCCTTCCAGTCGCCGAGGTTCGGATCCTTCCCGAAGCTGTGCAGGAGCATCACGACCGGGCTGATGCCCCCTTTCACGGATTTGTACAGCGTGCCCTGCAGTTCCACGCCGTCGGCGCTGTCGAACGAGACATCCTTCGTTTCGATCTTCGGTTTCGCCTGGCCGAACGCGGTGGCGGGCGAGAGGGCCAAGAGAGCGGCGAGCCAGACGCGGGTGCGGAACATGGTCACGACTCCGGGGGGGATACGCGGGCGGGACGGCTTCCCTGAATTCTACAACGCCGCCCGTTCAGAAAGCGTTGGAATTGCGGAAACGACCGGCGATTCCGCGCCGCGCTTCACGCGGCGGCGTGCGAGCGCTCCCAGTTCAGAATGTGCTCCATCAGGTCGGCCGGTTCGCGGCGGCCCGTCGGCAGGGGCCACGCGAAGCGTTCGGTCGCGGCGAGCTGCGCGGCCGAACCGCGCGAGCGCGGGTCGAGCCACAACTGCACGAACCGTCCGATGGCCCGGCCGCGGCGCCGCAGTCGTTCGCCCAGGCGCTCGGCATCTTCGGCCGTCCGCGCAGTGTCGGCGAGGACTTCCGCCCAGCCCACGAGCCAATCGACGAGCATCCGGGCCTCCTCGTCTCCGAGGCCGCGGGTCAGCGATTCGTCGCGGGCGATCCCGCGCAGCAGTGCATCGCTCGCTATCGGCATCTGGCCTGTCCCCCGTCGGTCGGACGGTGCGGATAGCTTGACGGGCCGCCGGAATCAAGGCGACCCCGGCGTTCGCCTTGACCGACTCTTTCCCGCGGTCTATGGCTCTCGCGTCCCCATCCGGGTATCGCGATGCTGCTGGCCCTGCCAATCCCTGTCGTCCGTGCGCACTCCCAGCGTGCAGATTGCGCCGCGCCGTTTCCGCGCTGGCCGATGCCCACGCTGCTGCTGATGGTGCTGCTCGGGAATCTCGCCTACATCGGCTGGGTCTGCCCGTTCGACCTCGCGCCGGACGAAGCCCACTACTGGGACTGGTCGCGCCATCTCGACTGGTGCTACTACAGCAAGGGGCCGCTCGTCGCCCTGCTCATCCGCGCGAGCTGCGCGCTGTTCGGCGACTCCGCCTTCGCCGTGCGCCTGCCGGCCGTGCTCTGCGGCGTCGCTCTCCTCGCCGGAATGGCGAAGCTCGCGCTCCAGATCACGGGAAACCGGCGCTTCGCATTCCTCGTCGCGGCGGCCGCACTCACGCTGCCGGGGATCTCGGCCGCGAGCGTGCTGATGACCATCGACGCCCCGTTTTTGGCCTGCTGGGTCTGGGCCGCGGTCTGCGTTCAAGCGGCGCTGCACCAGTCGCGAAGCTCCTCGATGCTCTGGTGCGCGGCCGGGGCATTCGCCGCGGTCGGGCTGCTCGCGAAGCTCACGATGCTCTTCTTCCCAGTGGGCATCGCGCTGCTGATGCTCCGGCAGAAGAGCCACCGCACGCGCCACGCGATCCCCTTCGCGCTGATCGCAATCCTCGGACTGCTGCCGACGCTCATCTGGAACATCCGCAGCGATGGCGTGGGATTGCTCCACACCCTCGGCCACACGGGTCACCAAGACGACTGGCCCGGTCTGCTCGGCCCGGTTGCCTTCCTCGGCGGCCAACTCGGACTGCTCCTCGGCGTCTGGTTCGTCGCCTGGCTGAGGGCCGTCTGGACGATGCGGCCGGACTCGCACCCGGAAACGGCGCTGCTCTGGTGGCTGAGCGTGCCGCTCTTCGGCGTCTGCACGGTCGCTTCTCTCGGAACGCTCGGTCAGCCGAATTGGCCCGCGGCGGCGCACATCACCGGCTTCGTCCTCGCGATGATCTGGATCGGCGCGAACTGGGATTCCCGCTTCATCCGCCGGTGGGTGCTCGTCGCGGTCGCGGTGGGAATCGGGAGCACGATCATCCTCCGCTGGCCGAGTGTTGTCCGACCCTTGCTCGCTCAACTTACGGGCGCACCCGCTCCGGATCGACCGGCGCCGGTGCGGCAGCTCGATCCGACGGCGCGGCTGCTCGGCTGGAGTGAGCTTGCGGCGGAAGTCGATCTCGTGCGAAAAGGAGTGTCCGAAGAAGCGGGATGCGAGCCGCTGATCGCGGGGATGACCTGGACGATCCCCGGCGAACTCGGCTTCTACTGCGAGGGCCATCCGCAGGTCTACACCTTCGGAGTCGCCCTCGCGGATCGGTTCAGCCAGTACGATCTCTGGCGGCCGAATCCCGTGCTGGACGCGCAAGCCTTCCGCGGTCGGACGTTCATC